>PLPI01000140.1 GCA_003159495.1 candidate division FCPU426 bacterium
GGCCCTACAAGTATCAGGAATTCCTTATCCTCGCACACTATATTCGCGTTCTTTACGGCCACTACGCTGCCGTACTTTTTTCCCACATTTTTTAGGACTACCCTTGCCATGTAATTCCTCCTGGTAATGTTTTGGAAAAATTTTGTTAAATTAAATAATGCAACAATATTATCACAGTTTGGAATTTATAACAAGAAAAATTTAAAAGCCTGAAATTCTTGCGGCTTTCCCAATTATCAAGTTTTAAATTGAACTTTTTGGTTTTGAATTTTAAGTTTTAAATTTAATGTTCTTATTAATAAATTGTCTTGAATTTGGAGGGAAAATACCATAAAATTATTGATATTTGATTTTTCCGGATTTAACAATAACGAGAGGTGCCACAATGGGTAATGACAATAATAAGAACATATACAACCGCGGAAACGGTCCGGTTATTCCTCCGGAGCAGTCCCCTAAAAATAACACCGTCAGGCCCTTTTCCGGCGGGCCAGTTAAAGATAAAAAAAAGTGGTCCTTTTCATTCATAATAACAGTGATAGTCCTCGGGGCCTTTATTGCGGCCGGAGCGGCCGCGGGTATATTTATTGCCTATATGCAGGAGGTTCCCGAGGTTGCGGATCTGAAAAATTACAAACCAAATATGTCCACCGCGCTTTACGACCAGAAAGGAAACATGATATCCCAGCTTTATGACGAGCAGCGCACTGTGGTGAAGCTCTCCGATGTGCCGGTAAACCTGCAGAATGCCATAATAGCCAAGGAAGACCCCCGTTTCTTCCAGCACGGCGGATTTGATATTAAAGGCATTTTCAGGGCAGCAATCACCGATGCCATACATATGAAAATCGTCGAGGGTGCATCCACTATAACCCAGCAGCTTGCCAGGAACCTGTTTCTTGACAGGGAAAAAACTTTCTCAAGGAAAATAAAGGAAGCCGTGCTGGCGCTTCAGATAGAGAGATTTTATACAAAAAAAGAGATACTTGAACTTTACTGCAACCAGATATATTTCGGCAGCGGGGCGCACGGTGTCGAAGCCGCGGCCCGCACATATTTTGGAAAACACGTTTATGAGCTCACGCTGCAGGAATGCGCGATGCTTGCCGCCCTGCCCCAGGCGCCGTCTGAATTCAATCCGTATCTTCATCCAAATATTGCGCTTGAAAAAAGGAACATCGTTCTTGATAAGATGGCCGAGCGCGGTTTTATAACCGATTCGGAACGCGACGCCGCAAAAGCACTGCCTATTGAACTCAACAAGCTTGAGGTCCAGAATGCGCCGTATTTTGTGGAATATGTAAGGGAACAGCTTGAGGCCACATACGGTTCTTCCATAATATACAAGGGCGGTTTAAGGGTCGATACAACCCTTGACTCGGTGCTTCAGAATACCGCCCAGGAGATATTCAATAACAGGATAAAGGAAATCCAGGACAGGATAGAAAGAAACCGCGGCCGCAAGCTTGACGCTCCCCTTCAGGGCGCCATGCTTGCCATGGATCCCAAAACCGGCGAGATACTTGTCATGATTGGCGGCGTGGATTTCTCAAAATCCGAATTTAACCGTTCCACCCAGGCCCTGAGACAGACCGGCTCGTCATTTAAGCCCATCGTTTACGCGTCGGCAATAGCAAGCGGCTTCAGGGTATCGGATGTGTTTATGGACTCACCCATAGTTTTCAAGAATCAGGACGGCACCGACTGGAAACCGGAAAATTTTTCCGGAAAATTCAGCGGCCCGATGATACTTTTAAATGCCATAACATATTCAAAAAATGTCGTTACCGTTAAGCTTCTTAACAAAGTCGGCATCGGAACCGTTAAAAAATACGCGAGATTGCTTGGAATTACAAGCCCTCTCGCCAATGATTTAACCCTCGGCCTCGGCTCATCTTCCCTTTCCCTGCTTGAAATGGTTTCGGCCTTTTCCGCCCTTGCCAACGGCGGAAGCCATGTTGAACCTCTTTCCATCCTCTCCGTAAAGGATTCCAACGGGAAGAATCTTGAAGTAAATACACCGAAACTTGAGCAGGTAATACCCGACACAACGGCGTATATCACCACATATATGCTCGAAAATGTGGTAAACCGCGGAACAGGCAGGACGATAAGGAATATGGGATTTAACGGGCCGTGCGCGGGCAAAACAGGAACCACGAATGATTTCACAGACGCCTGGTATATTGGTTATACCCCCGACATTGTGGTCGGAATATGGATAGGATTTGATTCAAAACAAACCATGGGCAAAGGCATGGTCGGCGGCTCCGTTGCGGCGCCGATATGGGGCGATTTTATGCTTAACAGTTTCTCCTCATCAAAAAAGGATTTTCCCGTTCCGGACAATATAATATTCAAGAAGATATGCACAAAATCAGGAATGCTTGCAACGACGGCATGTACGCACGCGAACACGATTGACGCTCCGTTCGTTGAAGGCACGGAGCCCTTAAAGCCGTGCACATACCATTCCGCCGTAAACACGTCAAATTTCCTAAACGAGGACATCGAATCATCCACATCGGCTTCCGATGACTGGGATGAGGAGGAAGCCGGTGTTTCAATAAAATATAATGATGTTAAAAGCAAAAAGCCGGCCGTTGATGATTCCGACGAGGAAAATGTCCGGGTTATAAAACAAAAAGACATAGGCAAATCAGCAAAAACACCGGCATCGTCAAAAAGCGCCGTTCCCGTGAAGAATTCAGCCCCGGCAAACAAACCCGCTGCGCCCGCAGCAAAAACATCCGATGATGACTCCGGATACGGCGGGTTTTAAGGGCATAGGCTGGATACGCATTACAGGTCGTTTTGTGATTCACATGAAATATTCTTATAGGCATTATTATATTTTTCCATTATTCCGTCCTCATAAAAACTGAAATAACCTTTTCCCTCGGTACCTATGACTATATGATCCAGCAGAAACAGGTCGCATTCTTTTACGGCAAAAACCATTTTTTTTGTTATTTTCCTGTCATTTTCCGATGGGGTTGCGTCGCCGCTTGGATGATTGTGTATTAAAATAAAGCTCAATGCCCCTTCCCTTATGGCCCGTCCTATTATTTCCCTTGGATACAGAAGCGATTGTGTGAGTGTGCCTTCACATATCTTCACCATGGATTTAACCCTGTTCTTTGCGTCTAGAAATATGCAGTAAACCGCCTCGTTTGTCATGTCAGCGCATGAATTCCTGAAATATTCCACAATATCCCGCTGTGTGGCCATCCTGAGCTTTTTGTTAAGAAAAGAATCTTTGTTATACTCATCCATAAACGACTTTAATATATTAAAAAACAGCCTTGTTTCATCTCCTATACCCGGAATTTCAGCTTTTGCGGCCGTATCAAAAACTTTCTTAAAATTACCCGATGACATGGAGTATAACTTTCTGGACTGTGGTTTTACATCCCTTCCTTTGATGCAGTATGAAAGTAAAAGTTCGAGTATCTCGCCCCTGCTGATTTTCCCATCTGAAAAACGCTGCTTAAGCCTCTTGATATGGCCCAGCCTGTAATTATTATCCTGCATTAAAATCCACCGCCTCCGATTTAATTAATATGATACTGTCGGATTTTGGGTGTGTGGGATTTAGCAACGAAAAAGGCAGGCACGAAATTTAATTCATGCCCGCCTTTTATATTTTATGTCAAACAATGATTTCTTTTAGAAAAGGAAAAGTACCGCAATTGCCGCGGCAAAAAGGCCCGCTAACAGGAGCGGATGAACGCCCATCTGCTGGCTTATCCTTGCTTCCCCGCCGCCATTGCCTCCGCCAATCTTGGCCAGGACGCTTCTTACGCCCGGATCATTCGGATTGTACTGCAATGACCTTTCATAAGCGGCTTTTGCGTTTTCCATATCTCCCTTGTAATAATAGGCGGTTCCCATGTATTTATATGCCTGTGCCGAAGGTTCCACATTTGCGGAAGCCTGATAATATTTTATAGCCATATCAAACTGCCTTGCCTTCAGGTATTTATGACCCGTTACAAGATACTGAGCCGCCGGGCTTGCCGAGGCCGACTGAGCCCCTCCGCCAAGCTTCGCGACCATTGCTTTTGCCGCCGTGTTTGATGGATTAAGTTTTAGGGCATACTGAAAGCTTCTCAGGGCGCTTGCCTTGTCATTTTTATAGAAATAAGCGACGCCCATGTAATAATAGGCTTCTGTCGATGCATTCTGTTTGATAGACTGCCCGTAATAAGCAATCGCGTTATCATACTGCTTTGCCTTTAAATATTTATTCCCGTAATCAAGATACTGTTTGGCCTGCTGTGGTGTGGCTGATAACATGCCAGCCATGACAAAAAAAGCCAGAAACACTAAAACCAGAATTTTTGAAACTTTCATCACCGCACACTCCTTGTTAAAATTATTTTATATTTTCATATAAGAGCTTAAAATTATTGCGGCATAGCCGGAAGCGAATCTCCGGGTGCCACTCCGGCATCACTGCCGGGCATTCCAGTATCCGGCGGCGGCAGGGTTGAATCATCAGGAGGAGGCATTCC
>PLPI01000074.1 GCA_003159495.1 candidate division FCPU426 bacterium
CGCCGCTTTTTATCATGCCGTCCTGCCCGCATACGGATTCAAGTACCCGCATGGAGGTCGTGCCCACGGCTGCGATTTTTTTTCCCTCGCGCCTGGCCGAATTTATTTTTTCGGCGGATTCTTCGCAGACGTCAAAGATTTCTGAATGCATTGTGTGGTCCCTTATGTCGTCGTTTTCTATTGAGGCGAAGGTGCCTATGCCCACATGCAGGGTTACAGGCGCGATAACCACCCCTTTTTTTTCAAGCTCTGAAATTATAGCGGGGGTAAAATGGAGCCCGGCTGTGGGCGCCGCTTTTGCTCCGTCCTTTGAGGCGTATACAGTCTGATACCTGTCGCGGTGCATGATGTTTTTGACGTCATTTTTTATATAGGGGGGAAGCGGCATAAATCCGGTAATTTTGAGTTTCTCGATAAGTTCGTCCCTGCCCATGTTAAATTTTACAACCACGCTCCTGCCGATTTTTTCGATTACTTCAAGGCTTATTCCTCCGGGGAATATCACGCTGTCACCAGGTTCGACACGGCGCGAGTTTTTCATGAGAACCTCCCAGTTGCCGCCGGAAAGATGCTCCAGAACAAGTATGGAAATCCTTGAGTTGTTTTTTGCGGAGCGCCCTTCAATATTGGCGGGCAAAACGCGGGTGTCGTTTATCACCACGCAGTCGCCCGGGGAAAAATGATCCACCACGGCGCCAAATTGCGAATGGGTTATGGCGCCGCTTTTTTTGTCGACGACCATCATGCGCGACGTGCCCCTTTTTTCCACGGGGGCCTGCGCAATAAGTTCTCTTGGGAATTCATAGTCATAATCTTTCAGGCTGAAATTTTCCATGAACAGGATTCTATCAGCATTGAAACTTCAGGGCAAGCGCAATATTTTCGGGCCGCAAGCGGCGCCTTAAAATATCTTGAAGTCGGCCGGCTAACATGCAATAATCTGGTCATGAGCGAGCGAGAATTGTTCGACAGGTATTTGAGAGAGGCGGGGCTCGGATTTTGCGGGCCTGATTGCGCCGGAAAATTTGTTGTCTATTCCGGTCAGCTTGCTGATTGGAACAGGAAATTCAACCTTACCGCGCTTGCCGGAGGGCGCGAAATAATAATAAGGCACTTTGTGGATTCATTAATGTTAGTTAAGGCATATAATAGTATTGAAAACCTAACAATTGCCGATATAGGCTCCGGTGCGGGATTCCCCGGGGTTCCGGCGGCAATTTCCACACCGTCATCAAGGGTTACCCTGTTCGAATCCAATTCAAAAAAAATATCGTTCTTAAACCACATAAAAGAAACTTTATCACTTGATAATCTTGAAGTGGTCGAAGCCAGAAGCGAGGAAATCAGCCGCAATAAAAATTACAGGGAATATTTTGACATTGTCGCAATGCGCGCCCTGGCAGCCTATCCTGTTGCCATGGAAATTTCAGCAGCCCTGGCAAAAAAAGGCGGTTCACTTGCCTATTTTGCCAGTTCAAAACAAATGGATGAAATTAAAAATGACAGCATGTGGCTGAAAGAACTTGGATGTTCAACGGACGGATTTTTTAACTATGACCTTCCGGAAAATTCGGGAAATTTTTATATTGTTAAGGCAAAAAAAGACGGCCCGACTCCGGCCAAATATCCAAGGCTTTATTCTATGATAAAAAAGAAACCGCTGCAAAGCAAACCGGCAAAATGAAAATGTTCCACGTGGAACATTCTCAGGGTTTTGCCGGCGGCCTTATTGCGGCTTGCGGCCCGGAACAGATTGTTCCACGTGGAACAAATCAAATTTACAGGGGATCAAATGTATCTAAAATCAGTTGAACTGGCAAATTTCAGGAACTATGAGAGCCTTAAGATTAAATTAATGCCTGGAATAAATGTTTTTTACGGGGAAAACGGGACCGGAAAGACAAACATAATCGAATCCATATACTGTACCGCCATGGGAAGGTCATTCCGCTCGTCAGAGGAAGCTATACTTGTGAAACAGGGCAGGACCGCCTTTTCAATAGCCTTAAACGCCGTGGAAAACGGAATTGAGAGGGACTTTACCGTGGATTACGACTCGTCAATAAGAAAAAAGAGGGTCGCCATCAACGGAAACAGGGCCGCAAGGCTCTCACAGGTAGTCGGCAAACTGCCGGTTGTGCTCTTTTCACCGGAAAATATCATGATGATAAAGGGAGAACCGTCCCAGAGGCGCAGGTTCCTTGATGATATGCTTTCACAGTTCGAGGAGGAGTATTTTGAGACGCTGGGAAAATACCTGAAGGAAGTGGCGCACAGGAATTATCTGTTAAAGGGAATAAGGGAAGGCAGGGTAAAAAGGGAAAACCTTCCGGTCTGGAACGAACAGGTGATGAACAACGGGGTTAAAATTATTTTATCAAGGGTAAAAGCCGTTGAAGAACTTAATCTGATGCTGGAAAAAGAACTTGCTTCGGAAAAATTCAGGGTGCATATCGCGTATTCATCAAAACATTATTCCAACTATGACGAAAAAGCCCTGAAAGAAAATTTTAGGTCCCATTTTCTTTCCAGAACGGAAGATGAAATCACAAGGGCAGCCACGCTCATAGGCCCGCACAGGGATGACCTTGAAATATTTTATAACGGACTTGACGCGAAAAATTTCGCCTCCGAGGGGCAGCAGAGGATAACTTCCATACTTATAAAGCTTGCTGAAGGGCTGCTGATGAAAAAAAAGAAAGGAAGCTTTCCCGTGGTGCTTCTTGATGATTTTTCATCGGAACTTGACGAGCCCAACAGGGGCTTTATCGGGAAAAAATTTTCATTGTTCAAACAGATATTAATAACGACAACATACAGGGAAAATCTCAGGGGCTTTGACCCGGCCGGTGAGTTTGAGGTGGCCGGAGGAGTTGTTAAGACAAAATAGTTAGCTGATGTTAACAAAGTTATACAGATTATTAAAAATAGGCTCCTCACCGGCCATGGCGCGCAAAAACACATGACAACCCTCAATACCCACGGTCAATTGGTTCGTTGACCTGCATATAACTATGTGCTAATATTAAAAAAACAGCAATAGAATAGGCGGAGGGATAGTTGAAGATAAAAACACAGTTTTTGCTTTCGATTATTTTCGTCACGGCAATCGCGATTGCGTCCGCCGTTTATGTGTCCGTGAACGATATGCGCCGGGTATTGAGGCATGAAATAGATTCAAGGATGAATTACATGGTAAATTCCGCCAGGGACGCGGCCGGGGAGGATATGGCAAAAAATGACATACCTTCCCTTGAAAGTTATATAACAAAAGAATCCTCCCGCACGGGCGCGCCGGCATATTTGTTCGTTGCCGACAGGTACGGCAATATTATCGCCGGCGGAAACCAGAAAGAGAGGGGCGCCGATATAGCCTCTCTTTATCCGGCAATAATGAAACCCGGCGAGACCGGCGAAATAAGAATCAACGGAACGGCCGGGGATATAATTAGCTACATAGCGCCGGTTTTTATAAAAGAAAACGGCAAAGATTTTGAAACGGGAAAAGTTTACGCCGGATATGATAAAAGCCGGGATGAAGGCCCTATGGAAAACATGCTCATAAAAATTGGATCGGTTGCCGGAGGATTAATCATCGTAAGTATTTGTCTGACCGTGATAATCACGGGAAGGATAACAACCCCGCTTAACAGGCTTCTTGAAGGGACCCAGAGGATAGCCGCGGGGGACTTGAAATTCAAGATCAAGGTAAGGGAAAAAAATGAATTTCAGGCGCTGGCGAATTCCTTCAACCAGATGACCGGGAAACTCAACGATTACTATGAGGGAATATTAAACGCGTTTATGATAGCCGTGGATACAAAAAACAAGTATTCACCGAGCCACTCTATGAGGGTGGCGCGTACGGCCGTAAAAATAGGAAAAGCGATGAATCTCGGCGAAAGGCAGCTTGAAAATCTCAGGATAGCCGCCATACTTATGGACATAGGAAATATCGGCGTGCAGGATAACATATTTGAAAAAAAGGAACTGCTGACCGCGGAGGATTTTATACAGATCCAGCGCCATCCGGAGATAGGAGCAAAAATTATAAGGAATATTCCGGACCTGAACGGGGTGGTTCCGATAATAATGGAGCATCACGAACGTTATGACGGGATGGGTTATCCCGGCGGCCTTAAGGGCCCGGATATTATGACCGAGAGCAGGGTGCTTGCCATCGCCGACGCATATGACGCCATGATAACCGAACACGGCAACAGGAAAGTGTTAACCGCGCAGGAAGCCATTAATGAATTGAGGGAAAACAGGGGAAAACAGTTTGACCCCGCGATAACGGAAATTTTTATAGGAATACTATCCGGGGAAGGAGAGGCTTAAGCCATGGCAGTAAAAAAGAAAAAAGGATTAAGGATTTCACTTTCAGTAAAGTTCAGTTTTTTTACCGCTCTTCTTCTGACAATTATAATGGCGGCTCTGACCGTATTCATATATAACCAGGAAAGGCAGGCGCTCTCCAATGAGGTGGAAAAACGCGGGACGGCCATAGCCAAAAACCTTGCCAATAACGCGGCCGAGGCCATGACAACAAACGAGGAGCTCACCCTTTTTGTGCTTGCCAAACAGGCCGTCCAGGACCCAATGACCGGGCATGAAGGCGGTGAAAATTTCTGGGGCGGCATAATAGACGACATAAAAGATGAAATAAACGGCGCCGTGAAAAACAGCAGCACAATAAAAAATGAGGGAATACTGGACGCCATAGTGGTAAACAGGGGTATAATAGTTTCCGCCAGCGATGTCAGGAAAAAGGGTGAAAATTATATCCTTCCGGCGGGTATTAAGCCGCTTTCATCCGGGGAAGACGTGCTCGTACAGGAATATACGGAAAACGCGAAAAAATATTTTGATATCGGCGTTCCTATCAGATCAATCGGGAACAGCGTGCTCGGCGAGGTACATTTAAAGGTCTCGCAGTACATAATCACAAAAGTCGTGGCCGCGGCAACTGTAAAGGTGCTGTTCATAACGCTTGCCGCGCTTATAATAGGCATTATAATTTCGATTATAGTAGTCACAATAATGATAAGCCCGATCAGGTACCTGGTGACGGGCGTGCGCGCAATCGGAGAAGGCAATTATGACGTTCAGATAAAAATGAAAAGCCGCGACGAACTCGGGGAACTCACCGAGGCTTTCAATTCAACGGCAAAGAGCCTCAAGGAAAAGGAACTTTTAAAAGGAGCTTTTTCAACATATGTTTCGACGAGCATTATGGAGGAAATATTAAAGGACCCGACGCGGCTGTCGCTGCACGGGAAAAAAGTCAGGGCCACGATACTCTTCACCGACATCAGGGGATTTACCTCAATGTCCGAGGAGATGGACCCCGCCGAAGTTGTTTCCATCATAAACGAATACCTTTCACAGCAGACAGATAAGGTAATCAAATGGCAGGGGGTTATAGACAAATTTATAGGCGACAGCATGATGGCGGTTTACGGGGTTCCATTCCCGAAAGAGGACGATTCATACCGCGCCGTGCGAACAGCCATGGATATCAGGGACGGACTTGAAAAGCTTAACGCCATACGCGGGAGGCGCGGCCAGAAAACTGTCGGCGTGGGCATAGGCATAGACACCGGAGAGGTTGTTTCAGGCAACATGGGGTCGCCGCAGAAGATGGATTATACAGTTATCGGAGACCATGTAAACCTGGCGGCAAGGCTGGAAGCCAATGCGCCGGGCGGGATGATATATGTAAGTGAAACAACATATAATGAAACAAAAGCCATGATAGAATACAGGGAGCTTGAATCCATCATGGTTAAGGGCAAAAAAGAGCCTGTTAAAATATTTGAACCTGTCAGGGTTATCGAATGACAAAAGCGGGGATATAAATTATGGAAGATAAAAAGGATATTTTAAAGACGGTCACAAGGCTTGCGCAGGCCGGCGAATGGGCCAGGGTTATAAAAGAGTATGAAAAACTCATGGCCATGGACCCGGGAGATATAAACCTGCATAATTCCATGGGCGAGGCGCTTGCTAAGCTGGGTGAATGCAGGAAAGCGTTCGAACATTTCCAGATCGTTCTTAATGATTACCAGGCAAAGGGAAATTCGTCAAAAATAATGTTCATGTACAAAAAAATAGCCCGGCTTGACCCGCGGAAATTCGACCTTGACGGCAAGGCGCTTTATGAAAAAATATCAAAAATAGTGAACGCCATAACCTGCTATGACTCGGGAGACGCGGATGCCGCTATAACAGCCCTTAAGGAAGCCGAAAAATATGACAAATATAATTCCGAGATACTTATAAAGCTCGGCGAGATGTGCGAAAAAAAGAACCTCATCGGCGAATCAATAGAAGCGTACACAAAGGCAATAAGGGTCCTTGTTGAAAAGAACAAAAAAGACGAGGCCATAATCATAGCACGCAAGGTTCTGGAAATGGACAAGGAAAATACCGACGCTATGGCAATGATAGCCGACGACCTTATTAGCGGCGGGCACAAGGACAAAGCCGAGGAGATATTCAAGGACCTTCTGATAACACTCGCGGAAAAGGAAAAAATAGCCGAAGGCAGGGAAATAGCAAAACGCGCGATGGACCTTGATATCGAATACGGGAAGCAATTTTACGCATATTTTCTTTTCAAGGAAAACAAGATGGACGAGGCGAAAAAAGTCCTTGAATCGGCCTATGAACTTACTACCGAGGAAAAAGTCCTGCTGGGGAAGATACATTTCAAGCTTTATGAATACGACAGGGCCAAGGCGGTGCTCATGTCCATGGACCCCGAGGTGGTAAATCAGAATGTGGAGATACTGGAACTCATAGGAGATTCCCTTTTGAAAATGCGCGAGTATAAACAGGCGGCGGAGTATTACCTGAAGGCGCTGAAGATTGAAAAGCACGAGGGGCGTTATGACGAGGCCATTATAATGGCAAACAAGGTCATGAACGTCGAGACCGAGAACGTGGAACTTCACGAGATAATGGCGGAGATATACACAAGAAAGTCGATGAAAGCCAAGGTCATTGATGAATATACAAAGCTGTCAAATCTTTACGAAAAACACGGCAGGATAGAGGACGCCATAAAGATCCGGCAGGTCCTGTCAAAAATCAAGATGATATGAAACCGTTCGAATGCGATATATGCGGTAAAAAAACCGGCCCGCTGGATACGCTTGTGCGCTGGCACTATGAAAAAGAAAAAAAATCCGCCTCAAATTTTCAGATAGTCTGCGATAAAAAACCGTGCAATCATAAGCTTGAGGGGGATTTTTTCAACAGGTCTCTCGGGCTTGATTACGTCTTTAAAAACATGCCGGAGTTCATTTATTACATAAAGCGGCTGAAAATAAATGAAAAAGAGCTGAAAAAATTTGTAGGCCGCATCGAAAAGGACAGGTCATATATAAGAAGGTTCAATGTGGAAAAAAAAGAGGTAAAAAAACTGATAATAAGGCTCGAAGGCGGGGTATGATAAGGGAAAGCCTGAATAATATCTTGAAATAAAATATTTTAAAGGCGGTCAAAATGGACCATAAGCAGGCAAGGGCAAAGCTGAAGGAGTACGCGCTCGGTGAGATAGCGGATAAGCAGCAAGAAAATGAGATGACCCTGCATATAGAAAAATGTGAAATATGCAAAAGGGAGCTGCTTCTCTGGCAGGAGCTCATCGACAAGCAGATGGTCAATGAAAGGCTCGCGTCATATATTCCCAAGGAATTCAGGGATCGGGTATCATACAGGATGAACAAGATAAATTCCGACAGGGACCTTCCGCCGATAGTGCGCCGGATACACGCCATGCAGAGGGCAATGTCAAGCGTAACTGGAAGGCTTGTTGTGCAGGTATTAATTCTGCTGGCGGCCCTGATATACCTTATTATGTTAAAGCGCCACGGACTGAATATTATCGCTTTTGTTTTCATGGCACTAGGGTTCATTGTTATCTTTATCGTATTGTTGCGTAAAAAAAAGTAAAAGTACGGCTTGTAAATATATATTTGCAAAATTATACAATAAAACAAAAATACCGCCAAGTAAAACACTCAAAAATAAGCCTTTCAGCATAAATTTGAAAAAAAACCTTTATTTTTTGTAAATTTTTTGGTAAATTTATAAAAAGAGGGATAATTGAAGGAAAGAGGCGTAGACTTTGAAAAAATCATTATTCATTGCGGCGCTTATGGCGGTTATTTTTACAGGCGCGGTTTACGGCGCGCTTTCGCACAACAAACAGGCCGTTAAATATTATCTTACGGGAGTATCGCTCTATAAAAATAATGATTTCAGCGGCGCTTTAAAATATTACAATGCCGCTGTGAAAAACGACCCGAAATTCTGGCAGGCATGGCAGGAGATAGGAATGTGTTACTATTCGATGAATAATTACCCTTCCGCGCGAAAGGTATTCGGCTATGTCCTGAAGTTGAAACCAAACGAGCCGGTTTCAAAAAAATTTTATTTTTTGCTTGCTTACAATATGAAAAAAAAGGCTCCGGCTCCGGCATCCATGCCAAAAGGCGATATGATGTGGCGCTGCGCCATTATGCCGGGGTTCGGGCAGTTCTATAACGGCGAAACCGCCAAGGGGTACATTTATTCGGCGGCGTACCTCGCGAGCCTTGCGGCCCTGATAACTTATACCCTGAATCAAAGAAGCGCAGTTGCGGATTACAGCAACACAAATTTTGATTTTTCCGGCAAGTACAGCGCGGCGCAGGAGGCGCAAAAAAAGGTTCTTATCCCCGCAGCGGTTGCAGTCTGCGTCTGGTCGGTATCCATGCTGGACGCATATTTAAGCGGCAGCGATGGTAAACCGGCTTATGCCGGAAATACGGTTGAAATAAAATTTGATAAAGGAGTCACCGTCGCGTGGAATATCGCGAGGGTTGATTTTTAACGCCATGAAAAAAATAATACCTCTCATCCTGCTGGCCGCCATTGTTATTTCATCATGCTCGGAGCTAAAAAGGAACAATCCTTACGACCCGGGCGGCAGCGCCTACAGGGGCGTGACGTATAAAGGCGATATAAGCTACCCGGATTCAACGTCCATCACAGCCATGATATATAATGAGGGAGGGCTATGTTTTGGCGCGTATGATTCCATTAAGGGGGACTGCGTCATAAAAATGGCCGGGGGCGTACCGGATTATATTGGTTCAACCGGCGATGCGCCTGGACAGTTCAGGTCAATCCAGGATATATGCGCGGATGCTTCAGGGAATATTTTTGTAGTGGACGACAAAAACATGGTGCAGGTGATATCAGTTTCAAATTCAATATCTTCATGGAACCTCACCAATGTGACCGTGCCGGCTAACAAACTTTTTATTGCCAGTTACGGCGGAAAAATATATGTCACAAGCAGTGTCGATAAAAAAATATTTGAATATACCGAAGCCGGGATATTCATTGATTCACTTGATTTGAGCTCAACAGCATACGGCCCTTTTACACCGGGAAGGGAATTTGTCTCGGCGGGTCACGTGTATGTTGTTAATGCGGAGTCGCAGGACCAGATAGTAAGGTTGACGGGAGGCCTGGTGCAGGACGGACTTTTTGACGAGGGCGATTACATTTACGACGCTTCATTTAACGGCGCTCAGGACGAATTAATCTCATCCGGAGCGGTTTATAATGTTGACGAAAGCATGGTTTTAAGTTTAAAATGGGGTAATTTTGGCGTCGGGCCGGGAATTGTGCTCGATGGAAAGCTTATCGCGTGCGACCCGGCGTCGGGCGATACGTATGTCCTGGACGGAAGGACAATCAAACGATTCGGGGAATGAAATGGAAAAAAATTTTTTGACGGCAGGTTTAATCGTTTTATTTACGTCTGCGGTTTTTGGATTTGGGGGACCCGACCAGGATTTTAACGTTCCGCATACCGTCATAGACGTGTCAAAAAAACAGGCTGTTGACCAGACCGTAAAACCCGCGACAAAAATAGACGCCTATATATACGCGGGAGATAAATATTTTAAAGCCGGAAATTTCAACGCGGCCCTGAAATATTATTTTTATGTGACAAAGATAGCCCCTACAAATGTAAAAGCATGGAAAAAAACGGCTTTCTGCTATTATCAGCTGAAAAAACACAATTACGCCTATTATTGTTTCCAGAAGGTCCTGAAATACGATCCTGCCGACAAGGATGCCGCGGATTTTATGGATTTTTACAAAACTATCATGAGCAATTCCGCGAGTGTCAGGGAAAAAAGGGAAATGTTCGACCCGTTGTGGCGCTCCGCGATATGCCCCGGCTTCGGCCAGTTTTATAACAAGCAGTACCTAAAAGGGGTGCTTTACGGCGCGGCTTTTTTCGGCGCCCTCGGGCTGACTTTTTATGAAGCCTCCGATGAAAAGGCGAAATATTCCAAATATGTCACCGCCAATGAAAACCAGGAAATAGCCTTTGATGAGGCGCAGAGTTCATGGAATAGCGCGCTTATCTGGGGTATAATAGCCGGTGTGGCTTACGGTGTAAATGTATATGACGCGTGTGCAAATTATAACTCTGACGAGGCGCGCGGCCTTTCCGTCGAGATACGCGGCAAATCGGTATATCTCGCCGCGTCAATGGGGTGGTAAAATGAAAAAGTATATCGCATTTTTAGCGGCAATTATCCTTATAACCGGATGCACGGCATTAAACAGGGTAAACCCCACCGACCCGAAGGCGGGAAATTACGAGGGACTCCACTATACAGGGTCCATAGGAAGTTTTACGGCGCTTTCCGATATCAAGGCACAGGAACCAAATACGGTATGGTGCACAGATTCGGCGGCAAATAAGATTTATAGTTTTATGCAGGATGGCGACCAAAATTTCGCGTTATACGGCATTTTTACCGGACCGACAGGCATATGCGCTGATGCATCTTATTTTTACGTGGTTGACATGGATACAGCATATCATAACCTGAAAAGGTTTAATCCGGCAAATCCTACAGACACATCGGTCCTGCAGCCGCCGCTTTTTGCTTCCATAGCGTTGAAAAAATGCGCCCTTTATGGCACCAGCATTTATCTCACAGACAGCAACACGGTATATGT
>PLPI01000007.1 GCA_003159495.1 candidate division FCPU426 bacterium
TATCTTGTATATATATGAAGGTATCTGGATAATACTGCCCCCGCCAAAAGAACCAGCACCGGCGATAAAAAAATAATCCAGTGAAGCCTGGCAATGTAAAGCAAACGTTCCCCTTCTACCAAATTCTTTTCCGTGTAGCTCACGTTTCCCCCAATATATTTTTATTGATACGTTTAAATAAAAATATCACGCTGATCATAGATTGTAATTCATGCGTTTTTTAGTCGGTCAATATAATCAGAAAATCTGCTTGTTTTAATCCATTAAATCGCGGACTAATTCATGCGCCAATATCTTTTATAAGTTAGTCAAATTTAATCTAGAAAAGTTCTAACATTTTTAAATTATTTTTGCAAGGATTATTTATATGCCCTATTCGCTAGCCTGCGTTTCATTGTTTAAAACTGTTGTTTCGAACGGTTTTAGTTGGAAAATCTGCTTATATTGTCAGGTTGTTAACACCTCCATGAGCTCCGCCATTCTAACCGCTGACGTATATTTGATTTACCCTTACGCCTTACTGTTGCTGCTTATAATTTTAGTTTGAAAACCTGTTTATATCTCCAGATTTGTAATCAATCAAATTTTCTTTGTTTGGAAGCATATTGTTTTTCGGATTCTTACGGCTTTCAATCGCCCTTCCTTTTTCCAAAGGATCATAAAGTGTAATGCCGTTTTTTTGCAACTCATTTGAAAAATTATAATAAATCATTATATTCTTGTCATTCATTTTTTCAGGTGTGTTGTTTACCCGCAAAATAGTTGCGTTTGCTTTATGACATAATTCAAGCAAGTATTCAACGGTGGTTTTATCCTCAAACAGTTCCTCCGCCTCAATTTCAGCTAATACATCCTTTAGACCCGGCTGCGTCCAGCTTTCAAATTTTTTGTATTTTTGCATTTGTTTCCCGTTTTCCTCGAAGGTTACCGGTATATACACATCAATTTCATTAGCGTTAAACTCATAAATTAAGCTAAATATGCCGCCTAGTGTTTTTTTATCGGCGATTGAAAGCAATCCGGGGTTTTTAATTATAATTGTGTTCTTATTAACTTTGGCCTGTTTTACTATGTCAGAAATTTTTATGCTTCCCTTTAAATACTCAATAAGGTCAACGTCTAATACGTTTCCCGGCAGATTTGCTATTGTTTCCGGAATATAAGCAGCGGTTTTCTCATTATTTTGTTTTTGTCCTATAAATTCATTGGTTTGTCCCAAATTAATTATATCAATTTGTTTTTCCTGGCAAAGCATTACCAGTTCAAACAATTTTGAAGCATCCGGATGATTTTTCCGTTCCCTGAATGCATTGGGATCAATAAATTCAAGTTTTGCCTTTTCACGCAGGCATTCTGTTATGATTTCCTGTACACTTATTTTGCCTTCCAGATAAGCCGTTAAATTTACCTTAACTGTTTTTCCAGAAATAAGGCACCTCTTCATTTGTTGTGCTATATGGTTCTGGACAGGGGCTTATTTTTGATTTTATTCAAAAATAACGCCCCTGCCAGAATGTCGCTTTAGGAGCATTGCTTAAATCGTGTACAGGTTACTTGCGTTCCAGCGTTCCTCTTGAATCTGCCCAGTTACTGTGAAGTTTTAACAATAATGAAAGCTCCTTATCGGGTAGTTTAAGGATGTAGTTTTCACCGTAACCAACCCTCAACTCCTTCACAAAACAGTCAAGTTTTTCTTCCTGTTTCTTGGCCAGTTCCTGTAAATCATACTTTGTCATGTAACACCTCCTTGGATTATCCTAAAAGCGACACATCCAAAGAGAGCGTTGAATCAGTTTTTGTGCAATATCCCCTTAAAGACATACATATTATAAAATACTTTACTTTTGCTGTAAAGTTATTTTATAATAGGTGTGCTTAAATCGTGGGTCATGTACACTTCCACGCACCCCGCCGTATCACCACGGCGGGGTTTTTATTTCAGCCAAGTTTCAAAATTAAATTTATTCCTAATGCCTGTGTTATGCTAAACAAAGTTCTAATTTGCATATTTTGAGGCTGATTGAAATATAGTCAACCGCCTTTTGTGCCTTGGAAGCTGCGGAAAAAATCATTTTCTTGTCGTTCTGTAAGTGCTTTAACCAGCTGGCTATATATGAGGCTGAATTGTCCAGCGTGTTATCAATTCCGGCGTGTTGGCATAAAAAACCGGCTAGGAGTGAAACTTTGATTTTTTTGGTAGGCTTTTTTTTCGTTGCGTTTTACTACAGTTTTCCGTAATAACCTCTGGGAGCACTTATAATTAATACATCAACGAGTGGTTCGGTTTCAAATGCTTTCATCGCGGCTTTAAATTCCTCCAAAGTGTCATAAAAAAAAGTTACTTTGATTCCGCTTTCCTTCGCTGTTATTGCAAATCTATTTTCATCTTTCTCTTTCTTCCAGCCTAAAACTTTCATCATGGTTTGTTTCCTCCTGGTTTATGCCTTATCCCGTTGAATTAATTATAGCATAAAATATTTTATGTTCTATAATTAATTCAAGTAACGTTTGTTCGTCATGGTTCAAACTCAATTGGTTCCCGGAAACGGCGAAAGGCATCTCCAGATTTTTGTTTTATTGGACCTTACAAATCCCCCAACCAGATTAAAACAATCAACTGTAAGACTTGCTTGCATGCTACGCATTCGTTTTTTATCGGGGCGCGGTAATGCGGCTAGCTGACTTTCCGGACGCGCGAAGTGCGGACTGAACTTTACAGCCGCATGGAATTGCCCCGCTTGATTTAACACATCCTGGCCGCGGCCGGATCCTCTGAAAGCTCTTTTTAAAGGTGCTGTGGCCGGGATGTGTTCGCGGACTGAACTGACTTTAGGACAGTACGCCCGAAATTTTAAACGAGTTTAACGATGAGTTTTTTTCCTAAAGCATAAGCTATGTCAAATAAAGAACCAATTTGTATATTGTAATGTCCGTTTAAAAAGTCGGTAACAACCTTATATTTTAACCCTACTTTGTTCGCAAGAGTTTTATTTGTCAGATGCTTCTTTGCCATTTCTCTTTTTATGGCCACAACTAAATTAATCATCATTTCTTCTTCCCTGTAGGCTCGCTGTGCTTCTTTGTTTTTCATAACTTCTTTAAAAAATTTCTTTGGAGTTTCACTGTCAGTCCAAACCTTATTTTTTTTACGTTTAATATTTTCTGAAGAATGTGTGCGCCAAATTTTGGCGTGCTCTTTTTGAGGGTTATAAGTAAAAATTTCCATGCCATCAACTTTTCCTATCACTCTTTTTTTCATAATTTTTATCTTTTAAGCTTATGCATGAACGCTGCGGATTTTGTGGTGTCTGATTTCTGCCTCATATCCAAGGCTCGATAAAATCCTGTCATATGTTTCGAATGTGATGTTTTTCTTTTTTCCGCTTTCAATTAGTGAAATTTCTTCCTGAAAAATTTTAGAACGCCTTGAAACTTCGGCTTGCGTCAAATTCTCGGCTTTTCTAATACGCGCAATATCTTCTAAAAATTCCAAATTGCGCAAATTCGCTTTTATTCTTGCTCTGCGAACAGGGTCGGCGTATATCTTTTTGACCCTTGGGTCATCAAAAAAGCTTGTTGATGTTGGACGTTTGATGATTTGTTTTTTCATTTTATGCGTGTGCAAAAATATTGCGTTCGCTTTTACGTTTTGTCACAATCTTATGATTTGCTGTGTTTCCGGGTAAATCAAACATTACCAATCTTAAACCCTTGCCTAAGCCATTTGCCATTTTTTTCAAAGTTTGAAATTTAGCGTCGTCAATATTTGCCATTGCCCGGGTCAGAACATATGGATTTATTCCTGCGTTTTTTGCAAGCGCATATTTACTCATATGCCTTTTTTTAAGCTCGCTATTAAGTTTTTCCATAAAAAAATACAATTCCATTTCGTCGGCATAAGCTTTTTTGCCTTCCTCTGTTTGTAAGGCCTTTCTAAACATTTTTTCAACTTTTTCTTTAGGTGCAATTTTTAAATCTGCCTCTGTGATTACGATTTTGTTTTTCATTCTTTTATCCCCTTTTTACTGCTCCAAGCATGTATAGCTTTAGGGCTTTTTTCAAGCTGGGCGCGGAAATGTGTCCGGCTGTATTTCCGGGCACGTGGAAGTGCCCCGCTTGATTTAACACAACCTGGCCGCGGCCGGGCTGTGTTCGCGGACTGGCCGATTTTTGCCAGGACGCGCGGAATTTTAGGCGAGTTTTAAAACTAACTTTTTTCCCGCACCTTGCGCCATTTTAACAAGCGTGGATAATTCTGCATTGTCGCCATTAAATACCTGCGATACAACCTGCGGTTTTAAACCGGCTTTTTTTGCAAAAGCATATTTTGTCATGTGTTTTTCATTGAGAATTTTTTCAAGACTCATCACATATTCACACAAAAGGCGCTCTCCTGCCATTTCTTCCTCTGATACGTGAATTTTATCCAACATTTCTTTAACATCTTTCTTTTTTGCAAAAGTAATTTGTTCTTTTTTAAGTTTCATTGCCCTTACCTCCTTTCAATTGAATTTCTTATTCTTTCTGCCGTTTCATATTCCCTGCGGTTCTTCTTTGTGTTTCCTCTTTCATAGAGCCAGTGTATTATTTGCGCCTCGCTTCCTTTCCAGTAAAACAATAGCCTAAATTCAATGTTGCCAAAGTGGGGCTTTAATTCAAATAATCCTCTATAACCTTCTATTTTGTCCATATACTGTGAAGGCAGGTTATAGCCCTTTTCTTCAAGCAAGACCAAATATTTTTTTGTTTTTTTCTTTAATCCTTCCGCTTCAATATCTTCAATGCTCTTTTCAACATCCTGTGTCATTACATAACTAAAAGGGTTCATTTATCCTCCTACTTAAATATACATTTATAAATGTATAATGTCAAGTATTTATTCCTCCGTTGTTTCTGGTTCTGGTGTAGCGTTCTTATCCAGAATATAATCAACTGCCTTTTGTGCCTTGGAAGCTGCGGAAAAAATCATTTTCTTGTCGTTCTGTAAATGTTTTAACCAGCTGGCTATATATGAAGCTGAATTGTCCAGCGTGTTATCAATTCCGGCGTGTTGGCACAAAAACCCTGCGCCCATTTCTGCGGTCAATTCCTCCTTTGAATAATCAGTATCACCTTTAAAGCTGAAACCATTTATTTCTTCCCTGTTCAATCTGTCCTTGTGTCCGGTTGAGTGTATAAGTTCATGGAAAAACGTGCCGTAAAATTCATTGTTGCCGGAAAAGCTGTCTTTTGTCGGCATTTTGATTTTATCAAGGTTAAGGGAATAACAAGCCCTGTCGCCTCCAAAAACCACGGGCGGGCATGTCTTATATCCTTTTATGATTTCTTCTGCCCTCTGTATTGCGTCAAAAAGTTTTTCTTCTGGCTCCGTGGAAACAGGGATTGGCAGGGTTGTTTGTTCAAGATTAAAAACCCTGTAATATCTTAAAATGAATTTTTTCTTCTCGTCCTTGTCGCCGTCTTTGATGAGCCAAAAAACTACTATTTGCCCTTTTTCCCCTGCCTTAATAGAACCGCCTAAGTCATTACATTGTTTATATGACACAAAGTAAGGGCAGGCATAAAAGGTATCAAGCAACCATAAATTAATACCCCTATATTCCTTTTTAGAAACAAAATTCTTCGGTAGTTCTGTTGTGCCTGTCCATGTCTTTTTCCATGGGATAACGCCGGATTCAAGTTTGTTTAAAATCCTTTCTACTACGATTTCATACACGCTGACTTTCTTCTTCTTCACAACCATGTTAAAACCTCCACTTTGATATGCCCCTTATCTTTTGGGGCGCAATTTTTTTCAACTTACCTTCACTATTTTTTAGGTAAGTTGAAAAAAGAGATTTGATTTTTTAAAGGTTGAATTTTGCAGACTTTTTATATAAAAAATAGCGGTGGCATTGTTCCTGCCCCCTGTTTTTTTACAATCCGGCCGCTCTTGCCGGTTGTAAAAAAACAGGGGATTGAGCAGGAACTGTGCCAATGCGATTTAAGTCACCTTAATGTTAATCCGCGGTTGATACAAAAAAATTCATGTTTTACCGAATTTTTTAGCGGCCAGATTTATAGCGGTGTGGAAACAAGGATAGTGATTTTTTTTACTGGAGTGCAGGGACAATTTTCATGTTAGCGATTTTAGTACATCAAATTTTAACCTCTTATGATGAAATATAAGACAAAATTTGATGGACGTACAACACCCGCTCTTAGAAAATCGCTTGCTTGAAAATTTTCCCGGAATCGGAAGGAAAAAAAATCACCTGGATCATGAAAAACGCAAAAATTTTTTATATAAAAAGTAACCTTCCACAAGGCAAAATTCAACCTTTAAAAAATCAAATTACATTAAAGCCCGTCTAATAATAGGCCTGTTAGACGGGCGGTTGCATTTGTTATAAACTCGTATTACACAAAACAAGCCAACGGGATTCCAAAGGGTTTCTACCCTTTGGTCGGGGGTCAAAGGGGGTATGAAATACCCCCTGCACGATCCTTAAAATCAATTGTAGGATATTTTAAGGGCAGAAATATAAATAAATAAGCTCGGAGCGTGGCTCCGGACTTATTACAATAACTTTAAAAAAAGTTTTTCAGTCCTGTACTTTTCAGTTTGTTTGTGCGGTTGGCGTTTCATCTGTCAATATTTCTTTCGATTCGTTTTCTTTTTTTGGCGAGGTTTCATCAATTAAATTATCAATAATTTCATCAAATTGTCCGCAATAATATTCATTTCCCTTTTCCGACTTTAAACTATCTAATAATTCTTGTTGGGCGTTAGAAATATCACTTGTAAAAAGTGTAAGATGAAGTGCA
>PLPI01000046.1 GCA_003159495.1 candidate division FCPU426 bacterium
TCGGAAAACCCGTTGCCGGGTTTATCCGTGGTATATGGCATTTTTCTTGGATTGTCGCCCGGTATAATAAAGACGGCCTCTTGCGAGGCCGTCAGATAAGCGGCGCAAGGCCAATAAAAATGCCATATACCACGGATCAGGTATTGTTTTGGGAGTTTTCCGACGGTACCAAGTAATCACGTAAAACATTGACAACAGGAACTCCGGCTGATATAATATCACTAAGTAGGTGATATACACAGGGCGCCGGTTAAGGAGGGAATTGATGAATGTTTCGACGAAAGGAAGATACGCTTTAAGGGCTTTAACGCATCTTGCTGTGTCGTTTGCGCAAAGTGAAAATAATCCGGTATCGATAAAGGAAATATCCGGGAAAGAGCATATTTCAAACAGGTATCTTGAGAACATTTTTGTGGCTCTGCGCAAGGCGGGCATAATAAGCTCCGTTAAGGGTGAAAAAGGCGGTTTTAAACTTTCAAGGCAGCCGGATTTAATCACCGTTTTTGACGTTTTAAAGGCCGTTGAAAAAGAAACAGCTCCGACAAAATGCTCGGCTGATATAAAATCCTGCAATAACGCCGGCAAATGCGGCATAAGGGGCGTATGGGTTGGCCTTGACGGGGTTCAGAGCGATTTTTTGAAAAAGACAACACTTGAGGAAGTAACAGGTTCGCATACGGCAATGAATAAAAAAGCAAGATGAAAGGGGAACAATATGGCTGAAATTTACTATCTTGATAACAATGCTACGACAAGGACTGACCCGGCGGTCATTGAGGCAATGGCCCCTTATTTCGGTGAAAAATATTTTAACGCTTCGAGTATTTATTCATCAGCCCAGTATGTTAGAAAGGATATCGAGGCCGCAAGGGAAGAGGCGGCAAAATTTATCAATGCCGATCCGAAAGAAGTGATATTTACTTCGGGAGGAACTGAATCGGATAATTTTGCGATAAAGGGCATCGCATACGCCAACAGTGATAAAGGCAGGCATATTATTACATCAAAAATAGAACATCCCGCCGTACTTGAAACATGCAGGTACCTGGAAAAAAACGGGTGGGAGATAACATACCTGAATGTGGACAAATACGGGATGGTAAGCCCTGATGAGCTAAAAAAAGCCATAAGAAAAGATACCGTACTAATTTCCATAATGTATGCAAATAATGAAATAGGCACCATAGAGCCAATAGAGGAAATAGGGGCAATTGCGCGGGAAGCAGGTATATATTTTCATACGGACGCTGTGCAGGTTGCCGGGAAGATTCCCATTGATGTGAAAAAGCTGAATGTTGATATGCTCTCGCTTGCCGCGCATAAATTTCACGGACCGAAAGGCATCGGGTTGTTTTACCTGAAAAAAGGGGTGAGGATACACTCAATTTCCCAGGGCGGGCACCAGGAAAGGTCAAAGCGTTCCGGAACAGAAAATGTCCCGGCGATCATAGGAATGGCAAAAGCCTGCGAAATAGCGGGGGAACATTTAAAGGATACAGCGGGAATGGCTGAAATAAAAGCGCTTAGGGATGCACTGGAAAAAGGGTTGCTTGAAAAGATTCCTGATATTATAATAAACGGGCATCCTGAAAAAAGGATAGACAACACCCTTAATGTCTGTGTAAAGCACATTGAGGGCGAGGCAATGCTCATACACCTGGATTTTGACGGGATATGTGTATCATCGGGGTCGGCCTGCGCTTCCGGCTCGCTGGAACCATCGCACGTACTGCTGGCGCTTGGATTGCCCCATGAAATAGCCCACGGTTCAATACGGTTTTCGTTTTCAAAGTACAACACCGCGGCAGACGTGAAAAAGGTGCTTGAAGTCATGCCGGGGATAGTGGAAAAATTGAGGAAAATGTCGCCGATGTGGAACGAAAGGGACAAAAAGTAAAATATTATGCCGGGAAAATAAAATATGGAGGATATGATGGAAGAAATCAGGATGATTGAGGAAATAGGAAAAATGAAAAAAGAGAAAGACGCGGTGATTATTGCCCATAACTACATGATACCGCAGGTGCAGGATCTTGCTGATTTTACAGGAGATTCGCTTGAGCTTTCACGCAAGGCCGCCGCGGCAAAGGAGAAAATAATATTGTTCTGCGGCGTGCTATTCATGGCCGAAACGGCCAAGATACTCTCTCCGACAAAAAAGGTGCTGATACCGAGAAAAGACGCAGGATGCCCGCTGGCGGACTGTATAAGCGTAAAGCAGGTGGAAGAATACAGAAAAAAATATCCAGACGCACTCATAATAGGGTATGTGAACACGAATGCGGATGTGAAGTCAATGCTGGATATATGCGTCACTTCGGCAAACGCCGTCGATATAGTTAAAAAGGCCCCCGGGAACAGGATAGTATTTCTTCCGGACGCTAACCTGGGGGCATGGGTAAAAAAACATGTTCCTGAAAAAGAGATAATAATACACAAAGGCGGATGCAACGTCCACCAGCGTTTTACAAAAAAAGACGTTCTGGATGCACGTCAGGCCCATCCCGACGCAAAAATTCTGGCGCATCCCGAGGCTTCAATGGAAGTGCTTGAACTGGCCGATTTTGTGGCATCCACTTCGGCCATGATAAAATATGTGAAGGAAAGCAGGGACAAAAAGTTTGTGATAGGAACCGAGGAGGGGCACATTCACAGGCTGAAAAAAGAGAGGCCCGATGCGGAATTTTTCTCACTCGGGTCCGCGAAAATATGCCCTAATATGAAAAAAACAAGGGTAAAGGATGTTTACGAAGCGCTTTTGCATGAACAATACGAGGTAAAATTGTCCGATGAAGTCATGAAAAAGGCGCTGGTACCGATAGAAAAAATGATATCAATGTGAACGAATAAAAATTGCAGGGAGGCGTTTATGCTTCAATACAGCGAAAAGGTGATAAAACAGTTCAGGGATATGACAAATAACGGAAGAATAGAAAATGCCGACGGCGTGGGAAAAGTCGGCAACCCGGTATGCGGGGATGTGATGTGGATATATATAAAGGTAAAGGATGATATTATAACCGACTGTAAATTCGAGACATTCGGCTGTGTTGCCGCCATTGCCACCTCGTCGCTTGCCACAGAACTGGTTATAGGCAAAAGCGTTGAGGAAGCTCTCCAGGTATCAAATAAAAGGATAGTTGACCTGCTGGGAGGGCTGCCGGTTGAAAAACATCATTGTTCAGTGCTGGCCGAGGACGGGATAAAAAAAGCCATTGAGGATTACAGGAGCAGGGTAAAAAAATAATGAAAGATCATTCATGTCCAGAATATTCGTAGGCATGTCAGGCGGCGTTGACTCCACAATGGCCGCTTCCATTTTAAAGGGACAGGGCCACGAAGTCGTTGGGCTGACGTTAAAAATGTGGGACGACGCGTCCAGATGCTGTAATTATGACGATATTATGGACGCAAAGAACGCGGCTCACAAGCTCGGTATAAGGCACTATGTCATTAATATGAAAAAAGAATTTAAAAAAAAAGTGGTCGATTATTTTATAGCCGATTTTTTGAACGGCAAAACGCCAAATCCGTGCGTTATATGCAATGCGGAGCTTAAATTCAGGGTATTGCTTCAAAAAATGAAAGAACTTAATTTTGATTACGTAGCCACGGGCCATTACGCAAGGATCGTCAAAAAAAACGGGGGTTACTGCCTGAAGGAAGCCGCGGACCCGCTTAAATCACAGGAATACTTCCTTTCAAGGCTAAAGCCGGATGAATTACAAAAAATACTCTTTCCGCTGGGAAATTTAACCAAGCAAAAAATCGTCGCTATGGCAAAGGCCGGGGGCATTTATGTTGAAAAACCCGAGAGTCAGGAAGCCTGTTTTATGCGGAAAAACGAGACGCCGTATGAATTTATAAAAAGGTCATCGGATATTTCAGGTTCCGGTAAAGGGGCATTTTATACATCATCCGGTGAAAAAATATCTGACATAAAGGATTCGGCATACTTTAATTTTACCGTGGGACAGCGCAGGGGGCTGGGGTTAAGCGCCGGAAAACCGGTTTATGTGGTTAAAATCGACGCAGAAAATAAGCGTGTTATTGTCGGTGAAAAGAAAGAGGCTTTTACGGAAAGTTTTTTCATTTCCGGCATCAACATGTTTGTGGAAAATAAAAAAGCAGTATTTTCAGCCCTTGTAAAGATCAGGTACAGGCAGAAGAAATCACCGGCAAAAGTAACTGTAATCGGGGACCGGGCGCTTATAAAATTTAAAGAGCCGCAGTTTGCCGTAACGCCGGGTCAGCTTGCCGTGATTTACAAGGCAGGAATAGTTGTCGGGTCCGGGTTCATTGAATCCGCAAAAAATAGTTAACAAAAAAACTGCAAAAAACACAATACTATGATATAATTATATATATGTATATCTATAAAGAAGAACAGTACGGAGAAAAAAAGAATAATGGTGCAAAAACAACTTAAAGCGAGCAGCGCAAAATCAGATAAAAACATTTTAAAAGAGATATTAAAGATCTCTGAAGAGATTCATAATATCGCCGATATTGACATTCTCCTTGATAAAATACTGCTGGAAGTCCGTCATTTTACAAATGCGGAAGGCGGCTCCATCTTCATGGTGGAAGACGACAAGTTGCGCATGTCCTATACCCAGAATGATCTCATATTTGCCGGAAATCCTGCCGCGAGGTATAAATACCAGAATCAGGAAATACCATTCGATGAAAAATCAATAGCCGGAGCAACTGTCAAACAGGGAAAGATACTCGAATTTAAGGACGTATATAAAATGTCGGCGGACTGCGGCTGCAATTTTAACAGTGACTTTGACAGGGCGTCGGGCTACCGGACAAAATCAATGATCTCCATCCCTTTGAAAAGCGTCAGGAACAGGGTTATTGGTGTAATGCAGATAATCAACGCGAAAAGCCCTGAGGGGAAAATAATAACGTTTAACGAACAGGATGAGCTGTTTATAAGTTATTTTGCCAACGATGCAGCAACCGCCATCGAAAAAGCCAAATTAACAAGGTCCATGGTGTTAAGGATGTTAAAAATGGTAGAGTTCCGCGATCCGAAGGAAACAGGCGAACATGTAAACAGGATGGGCGCTTATTCCGTGGAAATTTACCAGAAATGGGCGCAGAAGCGCGGGTTTCCAGAAGAATTGATACGCAGGTTCAAGGATAAACTAAGGATAGCCTCCATGCTGCATGACGTAGGTAAAGTAGCCATATCGGATCAGATATTAAAAAAACCCGGCAAACTCGAACCGGAAGAATTTGACAAAATGAAGATGCATTCGATTTACGGGTTCAGGCTTTTTTCACAGAAGGAATCGGAACTTGACGCTATGGCCGCGGAGATAGCCCTCACCCACCATGAAAAATGGGACGGATCCGGTTATCCCGGGAAAATGGACGATTATCTCACCTGCGAAGCGGTCGCGGCGGGGAACGGAAAAAAAGAAACTGAAATACCCATAACAGGCAGGATAGCGGCGGTGGCGGATGTTTATGACGCGCTGATATCAAAGAGGGTTTACAAGGACGCATGGCAGGAAGACCGAGTCCTTGAATATATGAAGCAGAGCGCCGGAACGCACTTCGACCCTGAGGTTGTTGAGGCTTTTTTTGATATTTATGATGTTATAAAGGCCATAAGGGGACAGTACAATGATGAAGGAGCGGGTTGAAAAAATACGGATAATAATGTATAATTAATAAAAATAGCGGGAGATATTAAATGGCCAATATCAGGAAAAAAGAGGCAAAAAAAACTGTTTCTAATGCGGAGCAGCCGGACCCGGAAATAATTGACAGGCAGGTCATAGATCTTGATGTCAATATGTTTGTCTTAAAGTCAAATTCGGTGCTTGTTCTTCCTGAAACTCCCAACATTTATCTTTCACCGGCAAAAGCAAAAAAACTTGTCGCGGACCTTGAAAAGGCTGTTAAAACATCGCGTGACGGTGTAATTATAAGGTTTAAGGGAAGCATTAATCCAAGGCAGGAAAGCGCCAACGACGACGGATCAATGTTTTTGACCAGGGAGCTTTCCGTCGGCGAAGTGGAAAGTTGATATTAAAAGCATGATACGTTTTATTTTCAGGTTGACTGCGGTGATATTTTCGGCCGCGGCCGCGTGCGCCTCTTTTATACTATGCAATTCTACGGACAAAAATTTATTTTTTACCGGATGCGGATTCGGGCTTGCTGCGATTCTTGTATTTTCCATAGCCGTCAATTCAGGCAAAAAATCGGATGTTAAAAAACCGGTGGAAAACATATGAAGTATACAAAAGGATCCATTGGCAGGATTTTTGTTATAAAGTTTGAAAACAACGACGATCTTAATGTTGAAATGGAAAAGCTGGTAAAAAAAGAAAAAATTAGAACCGGATTTTTCCTTTTTCTCGGGGGTATGGCGCAGGGAGATATTGTTTCCGGGCCAAAAAAACCCGTGATACCTCCGGATCCCTATATGCATTCATTTGGCGGCGACTGGGAGGTATTTGGAACCGGTTCGGTTTTTTCGGGAAAGCAGGGGCCGCAGGTACACATACATATATCGGCAGGCAAAAAGAAAAAAGCCCTGACAGGATGCCTGCGGAAAAATTCGAAAATTTTTATAACGACTGAAGCCGTTCTTTATGAACTTAAGGGGGTAAATGCCGTAAAAGAAATTGACGCGGCAACAGGGGTGAATATGCTGAAAATACTGCCGACCTCGCTGTAAACGGCCGGGGCAAATGGAGATGAAATGAAGGGAATTGAAGTTACCAGCGCTGAGAAAGACGGTGTGATTATAATATCGGTAAAAGGATATATTGATACGACCACGGCCATTGAGGCGGAAAAGGAACTGGAAGGCGCCGCAAAGTCCGGAAAATACAAAATAGTTGTGGACCTTTCCGGGGTTGATTACATTTCCAGCGCGGGCTGGGGGATATTTGTGGGAATGAAAAAAATACTCAAAAAAAACAGGGGCGATATAAAGCTTGCGGGCATGAAACAGGAAGTTGTAAAAGTTTATGAGGTCCTTGATTTTACCCATGTAATAGAATGTTTCAGGGACGCGCACGGCGCAATTGAGTCTTTTGGCAAAAAAAAGTAATAGGGCTAAACCCGGGGTAAAATGATGGCTTTAACCGTTAGTGCCGAGGATATCGGAGGCATAAAGGTTTTAAAACATTAAAAATACTATCTCATAAAAAAACTTGAAAAACAAAAGTACAATTGATATAATATATATGTTGATAAGTACTTATATTAACACGGAGGGCTTGAGTATGGCTGAAAAGAAAAACAGTGATACACCGGCTTTAAACGGAGTTTATGACGCTTACGACCAGTATTTAAAGGTTTACAAACAGGCAAAGTTTGAGAGCGGCATGCTGCATGGAATATATAAGGAATATTTCGATGAAAGTAAAAAGCAGCTTAAGATTGAGGGCCGCTTTGAGAACGGGATGAAACAGGGCGTATGGTCCGAGTATGATAAAAAAGGCAGGATAGAATCGGTAAAGATATGGAACAGGGGCGAACTGCTTGAGAGGACAATGTACGACGATGAAGTGGAAAGCGATTAGATAGCCATGAAAATAAAAAAATACCCGGCTGATTCAGCCGGGTATTTTTTTATATGCGTTAAAAAGGAGAAAATAAATGGCCAAAAAAACTGTAAAGAGAACAAAAGCAAAAGCAGCGGTTAAAACCAGAGTTAAGGCAAAGTCTAAATTAAAAACCAAGGCTGTTAAGACGGATTCCTGTTCATGCGGATCGGGCTGCAGCTGCGGCGGGAGTGATGACAGGGCGGTTTTTCACGGATTGTACGCAAGCGTTGACCCTGAAACCGGCGTATTCGTAGAGGCAAACTACTCAAAAGGGACTCTGCAGGGCGAATATACGGAATATTACGATATGGAAGCGGAAATAATAAAAACCAGGGGAAGGTACGAAGGCGGAAAAAAAGAGGGGCAGTGGATATCCTACGGAAAAGACGGCAAAGCATGCAGTGTGGAAAGCTACAGGCAGGGCAGGAAAATCAAGTAATATATGGAAATAAATACAATGGTATGACGCACAGGGAACGGAATTATAAAATATTTTTTTAAGATACTTGACAAAGCGTGCCATATTTGATATATATACTACTGATTCAGTCGGGTTTAAGACAAAAATTGAGATTTAAAAAATGAGACCAGGAAGTATGGAACCCGGATAAAGTAAAACAAAATACTTCTATATTTACGCGATAAGAGAACGGTCCAACCTTATAAACTAAAAAAGAATTTTATTGCCTGTATAGGCATATGTTGTTCATTAAATGTACTCATACAGAGTAGAGAAAATATGGGTGTAGGTTTCCCCCTAAACTAACCCCTCCCAAAACCCCTTATATCGTCCTACACCCATATTAAAAAAGCCCGCCTAACGGCGGGCTTTTTTAATATAACGAGGAGCAACAACGGCATGATGAAAAACTTGATTTTTCCGCGTTTATCACGCATAATATAGACACAAAACAATACGGGCGTTTTTACGGCTTCTCCCAATGGCCCGACAACTAAACCGGGCAGATTTAAAATAAATTTTGTAATGCAGACCGGATAAAAAACAAAACAAAAATAATAAACGGGATTATTATGCCCTTAATCTTCCCGCACGGGGAAGTTTTTGCCGCGATGACACGGAATGGAAAAGAAAAAATGTCTTTTTAAAGCCATACTGGCTGCTTGTGAATAAAAGAACTTGACTTTTCAAACTTATGCAATTATAATACTACTAAATCGGTAGTATTAAAACATCAAGGAGGGATGTATGCATCACAATAAAATGTTTGCCACGACCAGTGCGGATTATGCTTTGGCCGCTATAATACTTGTACTTTTTGCGGCCCCTCTTCTTTCCATGATTTCCCCATCATCAAAGCCGGAAACGGCGTATATTTATAAAAATAACATACTGGCTGAAAAGGTAAGCCTGAAAACCGACGGCATAATACGGCTTGAAAAAATGGCATTTGAGGTTAAGTCCGGAAGGATAAGGGTTAGCGAGTCCGACTGCAAAAATCATGTATGTATGGAAGAAGGCTGGATAATGAACCCGGGACAGTCGATAGTGTGCCTGCCAAACCGTGTGGTGGTGGAAATACCCGCAGGATCCGGGGACAGCAAGTACGACATACTTTCCGAATAAGGGGAAAACCATGGATTATAAGAATGACCCGAAAACGCAAAAGACGGTGCTTCTGGTAACCTGCGCGTCGCTGCTGCAGCTGGCCGAGGCGTTTTTTCCCCAGCCAGTGCCGGGCATAAAGCTGGGGCTAGCAAATATGATTACAATAGTGGCCCTGGTGGACCTCGGGTTCGGGCCGGCAATAGAAATTGCAATTCTGCGTACAGTCATCAGTTCTTTATTGCTTGGTACCTTTCTTTCGACAACTTTTATACTCAGTTTTACATCGGCAATAACCTCCAGTCTGATAATGGGATTTTTTTATACCATCATGAAGCATATGAAAAAACCGCTGCTGTCGCTTGTGGGAATATCCCTGCTTGGCGCCGTGGCTCATAACCTGACCCAGCTTGCCGTTGTATATTTTATACTTATAAGAAGCGCAGGTGTGCTCATGCTTTTGCCGTGGCTCGGCATATCCGGCGTCATAATGGGATGGATAACCGGAATAATAGCATCACGGGTTTGCGCAAAACTGGAAAGCGGGGACAGCCTTTCCGACAATGAATATATAAAAATTTTCGCAATGCCTGTTGTTAAAAGCGGCGGGCCAGATAAACGGGGGTATATTTCAGGGGATTCTTTCATTCACAGGGCCGATGCGGTTCTGAAAATAATAATTGTTTTTGTGACTGCAATTATGCTCTTATTTTTCGGCAGTTTCGGCCTTTTTGCCGGGATATTCGTTTTAGTGACGGCAGCCGCGCTGGCCGCGGGGATAAGCACGGCAAAGCTTTTTTCAGGCATAAAAAAAATATGGGTCTTTCTGGCTTTTTCATTCCTGGTTCCATTGATTATCAGCCAGGGCAGCCATGTGTTGTTTGCCGCCGGGCCGTTTAAAATTACATCGGAAGCGCTGTCCGCGGGCGGATTTTTTGTTGTAAGGCTCGCGCTGCTTATGCTGGTTTCTGACCTTATGATAAAAACCACGGAGCCAGAAAAACTTATTACAGCGATAGAATCCATTCTGAAACCGCTGAGCTTCGCTGGAATTTCCGGCAAAAGGACATCGCATATTATAGTTTCCTCATGGACGACAATACCCGAATTTTGGGACCGGGTGACTGCGGCAGTTAAAAATTTCAAGGAAAAAGAAAAAACCGGGGTGAAAGGGATAATTGTAATGCTCACCCTGGTAATAGTTGCGTTATACAGGCAGACTGAAATATAAAAAATCAAGGAGGGTTTAAATGGAAATGAAAGAGATCGAATCGCTGGTGGATTACTCGAAACTGCCCAAGACGTTAAAAATGTTCCTGTCGCTTTTTATCATCTGCATGGGGTTGGGCTACCTGTGCGCGATAGGAAACATTGCAACTCTGGAGGGAATGTCAATTCAGGATATTGCGGACCATTACCACGGCAACGAGGCAAAAATGATAGAGCCGCCCACGGTCCAGACACTTTTCGAGATATCGCACGTTCACCTGCTCGGAATGGCCACAATGATATTCTGCACAGGGCTGATTTTTATCTTTACAAAATCCGCGCCGCACTGGCTGAAAGAATTCGCGCTTGTTGACGGCTTTACGGCGGTTCTCATAGCGGTTGCCTCATTCTGGCTTATAAGGTTCGTTGCGGGGTGGATGGCAATCTTCATGGCCCTTTCCGGCATGCTGCTCGGGCTGGGCATGCTTATTATGCTTACGGTGCCGCTTTACGAAATGTGGCTTAAAAAAGAAAAATTGGAGGTGGCCCCCGAAGTAAAATAAGGAAAGTGCGGGACTCAGCTATGCTCAAAAAATTCAGGAGGTATTTTATGAGGAAGGGACTGGCAATACTTGGGATTGTTCTGGCAATGGTTCTTGGAATGTACGCCTTTTCTATGGCGGATGACGCGGCCGCCGCGGACAGCTCGGCTGGTGCTTCTGCTCCGTCCGGAACAACTATCGGCGGGCACATTAAAATGACTCTGTTTGACACTATAGACGGCGTGGAGACGAAACCCGGTGTAAAGACTGGCGAAACCGAGTATTCAGGTTTCAGCTTCGGCGAGATAATACTTTATATTTCACAGAAAATATCCGACAACTTTTCTGTTGATGTGGAACCGGAATTTGCGGCAAAGACCGGGGCAACCCCAAAACTTGGCACAAGCATAGGCGCTCAGATGGTGCCGGCAGCGCCGACTTTTGGCGGATTTGACAGGGCCCTTGCAAAATACATAGCGCCTATGGATGTTGAAATATCGGCCGGTATTGTAAAGCCTATATTCACAATGGATTACGGAGACGAACTTTTCTGGGGTGAGGAATTTAACGGTTCCAAATTTACGGCGGATCCGTGGCTGGGCGAAATGGCGGATTCAGGGATACAGGTTTACAAGTCGTTTGACGTTGGCGACGCATCCATCCCTGTCTGGTTATACGCGCTTAACGGTTACGGTGGAACCGGAGTTAATGACAACAACAAATCGCCGTCGTTCATGATACACGTGGAACCGGCCATGGGAATGTTTAAACTTACCGGTTCTTATACGGTAGGGCTTTACGACAACGGCGAACACGACGCCTATCAGCGGGCATCGGGCGGCATCCAGTTCATCTGGGACAACCTACAGTTGCGCTCGGAATTTGCCAACGGCAGGTGGGAGAACAGACTCGGTGCGGGTTTAGACGCCAAATCCTACGGCTGGTATTTCAAGGCAATTTACAAATTTACACCGTGGCTCAAGCTGGTTTATGACTACAATGTGGCTGAGCTGAATTTCAACGGGTTCCTTGGCCCGATTACCAACCAGGGCGGTGAAAATTATCTTACGCATACGCTTGTGCTTGACTATAATATTACCGACAGCACATACCTTATGTTACAGGTTGATTACGCAAACTGGAAACAGAACAACGGGCTTGACGGCCTGAATTTTATAAGGCCGACACTGGCTGTAAGGACGACTTTTTAATATTGCATAACCGCCGGGGCGTTTACACAACGCCCCGGCGTTACTAAGGCATTATATAGGTAGTGTCGGAAAACCCGTTGCTGGGTTTATCCGGGGTATATGNNTCAGATGAGCGGCGCAAGGCCAATAAAAATGTCATATACCCCGGATCAGGTAATGTTTGCGGGGTTTTCCGACAGTACCATATAAAGAAAGAAAAAAATCCAGGAGGTTTCAATCATGAAAAGGTTTTTGTCAGCGGTGGTGATTTTTTTTATGGCGGCGGCGCTTATGGCATCGTACGAGTCCCTGAGGGACAGCGTGGTAAAAGAGCTTCTGCCGGATACTGACCTGAAAGCGCAGGTTTTTAATGTGGACGCCGCACTCACTGCGAAGGTGCAGAAAGCCCTGGGCAGCAAACAGCCTGTAAGCGCTAAATATGAGATATATTCCTCAAAGAGCGGCGGCGTTGTCATAGAGCACCAGATGGGCAAGTGGGGAATAATCAGCATGGCAATATCATTTGATAATGACGGAAAAGTCTCCAATATCGGCATTATCACAATGCAGGAAAAAAGAGGGGCCGGAATAAAAGAACATTATTTTATCAAGCAGTTTATAGGCAAATCCCTGTCCGATACTATTGAAATCGGCAACGGAATTACGGGCCTATCCGGGGCAACAATATCGTCAAAGGCGGTCGTTATAGCTGTAAAACGCGCGCTAATAATTTATGACGCGTTTACGGCACAGTCAACGCCATTGCGCCTGAGGCTGAGAAAGCATGGAGAGGCGGGCGGCAATTAATCAAATTTGATTTTAATTGTGTATATTGCGGTGTGCTGGGCACTCTATAAATGCCCGGCATACCGCAAAAAAACGGAGTGAAAGATGAAAAAAATATTATCAGCTCTTACGGCATTCATAGCAACCCTGCTTATCGTCCTCTGGGTAAGGGCGCATATATCAGGCGAACCCATGCAGAAACGCACCAGGTTTATAATGGATACTTACTGCACCATACAGGTGCCGGGTGGAAGCGGGGTGATACCTGCCATTGACAGGGCCATGGACAGGATGACGGCAATTGACAACAAGTTTTCAATTTTTAACAAGAAGAGCGCGGTATATGCCTTTAACGAATATAATACGCCGATAACCGACCCTGAGATAGTCAAGATAACCCGGGACATGCTCGTCGCGGCGGAAAAAAGCGGAGGGCTCCTGGATTTGACCATAGTTCCGCTTGAATCGGTATGGGGTTTTTATACAGGAGGGACGCCGCATATACCGCTGCCTGAAGAGATAAAGGCGGCCATGAAGAAAGTGAACTACCGCAATGTTATAATAAAAAATGGGGTTGTCACAAAAAAATATCCATGGGTTAAGATAGATTTCGGAACGATAGCAAAAGGGTACGCGGTGGAAGAGGCCGGGAACGTCCTGAAGGCGGCCGGAATAAAATCGGCGCTAATCGACGGCGGCGGAAATATTGAGGCCATAGGGACCTATAAAGGCAAGCCGTGGAAGGTCGGGATAAAAAGTCCCAGGGGCAACGGTGTTATCGGCGTGCTTGACGCTGAAAATCTGGCCATAACGACCGCCGGGGATTATGAACGTTATTTTATAAAAGACGGCGTCAGGTACCACCATATAATGGACCCTTCCACAGGGTATCCAGGCAGGAAAATGATAAGCATTACAGTTATTTCCCCGTCATCTTTATCCGCAGATACATGGGACACGGCCCTTTTCCTTCTGGGAAAAGAAAAGGCTTTTAAGCTGGCATCCGAGCTTCCGGGGGTTGAATGCATCGCGGTGACGCCCGACGGAAAAATATCCTATACTAAAGGGCTCGATAAATATCTCAAACAGGATTACAAATAATAAACGACCCGGGGTCGGTATTGTTCCAAAAATATCGTCCTGTAAACATTTTTTTTGGTATAATGATACCAAAGAAGTTGGAATTACGCTAAAACTGCGGAGGCTGTCATGAAAGTATCGACAAGAGGGCGTTATGCCATAAGGGCGCTGTTATGCCTTGGAAATGAATACGGCAACGGGCCAATATCCCTGAAAAAAATATCAAAACTGCAGGAAATTTCCGTTAAATACCTTGAAAATATCATGAGGCTTTTTGTCAACGAACATATTGTTTCCAGTGTTAAAGGGAAAAGCGGCGGTTTTGAACTTGCCATGAACCCGAAAAAAATAAAAATGGGCGAGGTGGTGCGCATCGCGGAAGGTGATACATTCACATTATGCTGCCTGCCGGAAAACAGCGACTGCCCGAACAAGGATATGTGCGCCTCCCGTGAAATGTGGGTGGGTTTGAACGACGCCATAATAGAATATCTCGACTCATTTACCCTGCAGAAACTTCTGGATAGGTATAAATATCTTGCAAAAAAAGCGGGAAAAACAGCGCTTCCAATCTGAAGGTTTTAAGCCCCTGAGTTTAAACCGATACATACAGGATAAAAAAATCATATATTTTTTTTTCGTATAAAGTGTATAATCCTATATAATCAAAAAAAGAAGGTGACTAATGAAAGCAGTTTCATTGCTGTCGGGCGGGCTTGATTCGACGCTTGCCACAAAGATGATAAAAGAGATGGGCCTTGATGTTATAGCCCTGAATTTTACCTCGCCGTTCTGCCAGTGCGGCGGAAAACAAAAGGATGGATGCAAGCATAAAGCCGTGGAGATGGCCGAACAGATAGGCGTCGAGTTAAAAATGATAAATCCCGCGGCCGAGTTCATTGAGGTTGTTAAGAATCCAAAACACGGCTACGGCAGCGGAGCCAACCCGTGCATTGACTGCAGGATCCTAAAATTCAAACTTGCGAAGAAATATATGGAGGAGATAGGCGCTTCATTTATTATAACCGGAGAAGTTCTCGGCCAGAGGCCCATGAGCCAGAACAGCCGGGCGCTGAAAATAATCGAGACAGAAAGCGGGCTGGACGGATTGATTTTAAGGCCGCTTTGCGCCGGGGTCATGGAGCCTTCCATACCCGAGCAAAAAGGCTGGATCGACAGGTCAAAACTGAGGTCAATTGAGGGCCGTTCAAGGGGGGCCCAGCTCGACATGGTAGAGGAATTTAAAATCCTGAATCACGCGTGCCCGGCGGGCGGTTGCCTGCTAACGGACAAACATTTTGCCGCAAAGGTTATGGATTTAATAGCCTCCGGTATGTTTGACGTTGATAATTCAAGGCTATTTGTTTTTGGCCGCTATTTCAAGGTTTCGAAAAAATTCAAGCTCGCGGTGGGCCGCAACGCGCAGGAAAACGCGGTAATAAAAAATTTCGCGGCAAAAGGCGACCTTGTTATTGAAGCAGGCTCAAAGGGGCCGACGGCTCTCGGCAGGGGGGAATTAAATGATGATAACAGGGGCCTGGCAATGAAAATTGTTGCTCACTACTGCAGAAAAGAAGAGCCGCAGGAAGTCAGATACTCGGTTTACGGGGCGGAAGAAGGGTCGGCGCATACCGATTCCATTGAAGAGATCGATCCTTCTGCTTTTGTTGCGGAGGATTACAAAAGGCGGTGAACGTGGTCCATATTTATTTGCTGGTACTTCTTGCGCTTATCCTTCTGCTGCCGTTTTTGGTACGCAGTGTGGAGGAACAGATGGAGTACTTCCTGTTCGCGGCGGGTGCGGCCGCGGTCACCATAACATCATCCTGGTCCGTCCATGCCGTAATTGAAGCCGCAAAAACGCCTTTAATAATAACCGCGGCGGTGCTCGTATCCGGAATAATATTCGAACTGTTTTCCGGAAAGATAGCATCGGCGGTCGAAAAAATGTCATCCGGAACCGGAAAACCGCTCTTTGTATTTTTAATGATACTTGTGCTCGGATTGTTTTCAAGTTTTTTTACCGCAATTATAGCCGCCCTTTTGCTTTCAGAAATAATCAGCCATATAAACCTGCCCAGGGACAGTGAAATAAAAATCGTTGTCATTTCCTGCTTTGCCATAGGCCTCGGCGCCATCCTTACTCCGGTGGGAGAGCCGCTGTCAACCATAGTAACGGCAAAGCTCAGCGCGGAACCATTTAACGCGGGATTCTTTTTTCTTTTTGAAAAATTATGGATTTTCGTTGTACCTGCGATAATATTTTTTGCCGCAGCCGGAGCTTTCACCGCAGCCAGGGCTAAAGGGGGAGGGGAAAAACTTAAGGAAAACAAAAAGGAAGGGCTGGCGTCGGTTTTGCTGCGCACAGTAAAAGTTTATATATTTGTCGCCGGGCTTGTGCTTTTAGGCACAGGATTCAGGCCCCTGGTGGAAACGTACATCGCGGGGCTTCCCTATTATTTCCTTTACTGGATAAACATTGTTTCCGCGGTTTTGGACAACGCCACGCTTGCGGCCGCTGAAATAAGCCCGGTTATGTCGATTCTTCAGATAAAATCAGCTGTGCTCGGGCTTGCGATAGCCGGAGGAATGCTGATTCCCGGAAACATACCCAATATCATATCGGCCAATAAGCTGGGAATAAAAAGTTCGGAGTGGGCGCGTTTCGCCCTGCCTCTCGGCGCGGCGGTAATGGCTGTTTTTTTCGTATTTATTATGGCGGCAAAGTAAGCTGTTGAAAAAACATTATGAGGAGGGTTTATGGCGACAAAGAGGGAAATTATTGTAAGCACCACGTTCACTGTTGAGGGAAGCAAAATCAAGGAGTACAGGGGGCTTGTCAGGGGAATTACAGTGCGTTCGCCGACCATCGTGCAGGGTATTTTTGGCGGGTTAAAATCCATCCTCGGCGGGACAATAGGGGCCTACAGCGAAATGTGCGAACAGGCAAGGGAGCAGGCGTACGAGCTCATGCTGGATCACACGGTTCAGATGGGGGCAAACGCGGTGCTGGGCGTTCATTATGACGCATCGGAAGTTGTCGTCGGGGCAACAGAGGTGATATGCTACGGCACTGCGGTGGTATTGGAATAATAGGCCTGCAAAGAAAGTTAAAAGTCAAAAGTCAAAATCAATAAGTGAATGAGGGAAACTCATGCCAAACACATACGGGCAGGCGCCGCGGCCTAAAATTTATGTCGAGAAGCGCGGCGGAAAAAAAGTGACTGTAATTTCCGGGCTTCACACATTCGGAGCCCAGAGGCTCGAAGAACTGGCAAAAGCGCTGAAGGTATTATGCGGCGCGGGCGGCACGGTCAAAAACGGCGTTATAGAGATACAGGGAGATAACGCGGAAAAAATAATCGACTGGTTAAAAAAAGGAGTTGTGTGAATAGCCCCGGGATGGACAAAGACGAAGACATAACGCTCATGCTTGAATTCAAGTCGGGCAAAGCGGAAGCCTTTAACAGGCTCGTGGACAAATATTCAAAGCCCGTCATTAATTACATTTTCCGTTTTACCGGCTCCAGGGAGGACGCGCAGGATCTGGCGCAGGATGTTTTCATAAGGGTTTACAGCGCAGCAAAGAACTATACTCCGTCCGCGAAATTCACCACATGGCTTTACCGCATGGCAAACAACATTTCCATTGATTATATAAGAAAAAAAAAATTTAGGGGAAGCCACGCTTCAATTGATGAACATATGGAAAGCAAAGCCGGGGAAATGAAAGCGGCGGTTGCGGATGAAAAAATTCGCCCAGTCGACGAGGCAATGGAAAGTGAAGAGGCCGGGGAAAAGGTAAGGGACGCACTGCAATCCCTGCCGGACAATCAGAGAGCCGCTATAATAATGAAAATATACGATGACAGGCCGTATGCCGAGATAGCGCAAATACTCGGGACATCGGAGGCATCGGTGGAGTCGCTTTTGTTCAGAGCCAGGCAGACGCTTAAGGCAAAGCTTAAAAATCAAAGCAAATAATCCTGTATAGATAGTGTCGAAAAACCGTTGCACGGTTTATCCCGGGTATATGGTATTTTTCTCGGATTGTCGCCCGGAATAATAAANNAGCGGCGCAAGGCCGATAAAAATACCATATACCCGGGATCAGGTTACATCGACGGGGTTTTTCAACAGTACCATTTAACAACAAATAAACCGCAAGTATTTTTACTGTCATACGTTTATATATATGAAGGACAAATTAACATTGAGGAGGATTTTTATGGAACACAGGGAAATTGCGTGTAAATTAGGGGCTTTTTTGGATAATGAACTGCCGGAAGGGGCGGGAATTGAGGTAAAAGCACATCTGGACGCATGTAATGAATGTTCAAAAGAATATAGGGCGCTTGTTTTGCAGCGTGAATATATGAGAAAGGCTCCGGTTCTTGAGGCTGGAACTGATTTCCGCTTTAAAATAACGCAAAAGATAGAAATGCAAAAGGTTTCAAAACCGGTTTATGGTTTTGGAAAATGGCTCCCGGCGCCGCTTGCTTTTGCCGCGCTGATACTGGTATTTTCCGCTTATATGATAGCAGCGCCGGTTGCCTTCGGCATGGGAAATAATGCCCTGAAAACACAGGCAAAGAATATGGCGGTAAACGCCGTGCTGGCATGCACGTGCGGCAGTCTTTTCGCGCCGGCGGCATTCGCGAAGTTCTGCGGCGTGTGCACTACCAACGCGTGCGCATGTGTCGCCTGCAAATGCGGGCCGGACTGCAAAATGAATATGAAAACAGGAGGGAACGGACATGGGAACTAAAAGCAAAGTGGCAATAGCAAGTCTGATAGTCGGGATAGCGTGTTTTCTAAATCTTCTTGGAATGGAAAAAGCAATAGCCGCGATTATACTTGGATCAATGGGTTTAAAAGAGATCAGCGCGGAGGAAAAAGCGGGCAAATGGTTCGCGTACGCGGGCATAATACTCGGGATTGTTTACATAATAACCATAACAATTCTTCTTATCATATACGGCCCTCAGTTCATTGACCGTATTAAAATGATGGCGGGAAAGTAGGCCGGTAAGAACCGGCGTAAAAGCTGAAATTTTATAAGGTGAAAAATGAAAAAAATTGTTTTTACGGCGGTTATACTGACTGCGCTGGCATTTTCAGCGGGTGCAGCGGTCATAACCGAAAAACAGGTGGTGGATTCGGCTCTTAAAAACAACCCGGACATTGCGGCGGCCGAAAAAAGAGCGGGTTCGTACGAGGCTAAAAGCCACAGGCGGTTCTTCCTGAAAAACCCCATGGTGGGATTCGACGTCATGGCGGTTAATGACAATACCGTCAATCTTGGAGCAGGCGCGCAAAAATTTCTCGTGATAACGCAGGAGATACCGGAGCCGTTTGCGTTTTTCTGGGAAGCGGCAGCAGCCTCCGACGGGGCGGAGGGCTATAAGTACGCCTATGAAATGAAAAAATTTGAGATTATGGACGCCGCGCGCGCCGCATATTATGAACTGTATAAGACGATGAAATTTATTGATATAACAAAGGAAACCGCCGGTATTGTAAAACAGGCCGCTGATATTGCCTTTGTCAAATACAACCAGGGAGCGGTTTCCCAGCAGGATGTATTAAAGGCGGACCTGGAAAAAGATATACTTGAAAACGACATAACAACCCTTAACAGGCAGAAAGAGACGGGCATTCAGGCGCTGAGGAAATATTCCGGCGATGAGAATATAACGGGAGAGGGCGACTTTTCACTCGAAGAGCCGCGGCTCGCTGGGCTTAAATACGGTTTTGACGATATAAAGAAAATGGTGTTAAGCGGGGCGCCGTATGTAAAAAAGGCAGAGGCCGAAAAACGTGAGTGGGAAAATTCCAGGAACGCCACTATAGCGGGGTACATTCCCGGGCTCAGCGTGGAGTTTAAAAAAAGTGTTGACCCCGGCAGCGACAACTATGAACTCATGGTGGAAGCGGAACTTCCAATTTTCTTTTTGAACAATCAGCAGGCGGACATCGGGGAAAAATTGGATATGGCGCAGGCAAAGGGCGACGAACTTGCCGAAACCAGGGACAAAGCCGTCCTTGAGGCAAAGGACGATTATGACACAGTTAAATCGGATTTCAGCTCCCTTGAGCTCTATAAAAGCAGGCTCATACCGGAAGCCGAGGCGGGTTTAAGTTCCGCACTGGCATCTTACCAGTCAAAAAAGACAGGTTTTCTTGACCTGCTTGACAGCGAGAGGATGCTGCTTGACCTGAAAAAAGATTATTATATGCGCCTTGCGGAATACCTGACGCATTTCAGGATGCTTGAAGAACTCGCCGGAAACAGTCTTGAGTAAGAGCAAGAACGTAACAAAAAAACGTTCCCGTAGGGGCGGCCCCATGTGGCCGCCCGGTAAGGCAAAAACGCACAGAGAGTAGATAGGAGAAAGTAGATGTTGTTAAAAAATTTGACGAGGTGGAATGTATGAGAAAAGCAATTGGTCTTACGGCAGTGATCGTTCTTTTTATCGCAGGCGTTGTTCTTGTGGTTTCTGGATGTTCAAATTCAAAGCCCGCGGCAAATGCTGAAACCGCGGCCGCGGTATCTGCCGCGCCTGTAACAGTATCAGCGGCATCCGGGGCGGCTTCAACAGCGGTAAAAAAAGTCCTTTACACGTGTCCCATGCACCCGCAAATCATTTCCGACAAACCGGGCAAATGCCCAATCTGCGGAATGACGCTTGTCGTAAAAAAGTAAGGCAGGAACATAACTGTAGGGGCGGCCCCGTGTGGCCGCCCTGCAAGGCAAGGCAAGAATGTACAGAGAGTAGATAGGAGAAAGTAGAAAGTACAAAAAAATGTTCCCGTAGGGGCGGCCCCGTGTGGCCGCCCGATAAGGCAAGGCAAGAACGTTCAGAGAGTAGACAGGAGAGAGTAGAAAATTCCCAGAGGAGAAATAATATGAATAGAAAAACCGTAATCATACTGCTTGCCGTGCTGGCATTAATGGCCGGTTTATTATTTGTATCATGCTCGCAAAAACCGGCAAAAAAACAACTCTACACATGCCCCATGCATCCTTATTATATAACCGACAAGCCCGGCGACTGCCCCATATGCGGCATGAAGCTTGTGCCAATAGAACAGGTTCCCGGAGCCGGAGTAAAGCAGGGCAATACCGAAACAGCGCGGGCAAACGCGGCGGCTGCGGACAGGGTGACGGTGAAGATCAATCCTGAAAAACAACAGCTTATCGATGTGGAAACCGCTGTTGTCGCAAAAAGGAGCCTGGGAAACATTGTAGACGCGGTTGGCACGGTTGCATATGACCCGGAGCTTTATTACACACAGCAGCAGTACATATCGGCTTTTCTGAACCTTAACAGGGTAAAAGCATCGGGCGAACAGGGCGATATTGACGCAGCAAAGGAATCACTGGATTCGGCCGCGATGCGCCTGAAGGTAATGGGCCTTTCTGAAAACCAGGTGGAAGCTTTAAATTCAAAGCCGGCGCCTGACAAATCCCTTCTTTTATCAGGACAGGGCGGGCCCGTCTGGATATACGCGCAGGTTTATCAGGACGACCTGAAATATGTAAAAATCGGGGAAACAGCGGATGTTTCCATGCAACCGGGCACGGGCGCCGTTTATGAGGGAAAAGTTACGGCAATCGACCCGGCTTTTAATCCCCAGACAAGAAGCATCAGGGTAAGGATAAAAGTAAAAAATCCGGGCAATGTTTTTAAGCCGGAAATGTATGTGAAAGTGGGGATCAAGTCCGGGGCCGGTGAATTTTTATCGGTGCCCGAAGGCGCAATACTTGATACGGGCGCAAAACAGGTTGCATTTGTCGACATAGGCGATGGATATTTTGAACCCAGGGATGTCAATGTCGGCGCGGATATAGGCGGATATTATGTGGTCAATGCCGGGCTTAAAGAGGGTGAAAAGGTGGCGGTGAACGGCAATTTTATGATCGACTCTGAGAGCCGCATAAAAGCGGCAGTGGGACAGGCAAAACCTTAATGAAAGGAATATCATGATAAATAAAATAATAGAATGGTCGGCAAAAAACAGGTTTATAGTCCTGCTCATTGCGGCATTTGCGGCCGCATGGGGTATCTGGTCGATATCGCGCGTACCGCTTGACGCGATACCGGATTTATCGGACACACAGGTCATCATATATTCAAAATGGGACAGGCCTCCGCAGATAGTCGAGGACCAGGTGACCTATCCAATCGTCTCCGCCCTGCTCGGCGCGCCAAAGGTAAAAGATGTCAGGGCATTTTCGGATTACGGCTATTCCTATGTTTATGTGATATTCGAGGACGGCACGGATGTTTACTGGGCCCGCTCGCGCGTGATTGAGTACCTTTCAAAGATACAAAACCAGCTTCCGCAGGGGGTTAACACGCAGATCGGGCCGGACGCCACGGGAGTGGGGTGGATATATGAATATGCCCTGGTGGATTATTCCGGAAAAAACACACTGGAGGATCTCAGGACCTTCCAGGACTGGCATTTGAAATACGCACTGCAGTCGGTAAAGGGCGTCGCAGAAGTGGCCTCAGTCGGCGGATTTACAAAGCAATACCAGGTCGTGGTGAACCCGGACGCCCTGCCGGCATATAATATAACAATATCCGATGTTGTAAAGGCCGTTAAAGATTCCAATGGATCCGCCGGGGCAAAGCTCCTTGAATTTTCCGGCGCCGAATATATGGTGACGGCGAACGGTTATATAGGGAGCAAATCTGACATTGAAAATACGGTAGTAAAGGTGGACGCGGCCGGAGTGCCTGTGACAATAAAGGATGTGGCAAAGGTGCGCTTCGGCCCGGATATACGCCGCGGTGTGGCGGAATTTAACGGCGAAGGGGAAACCGTCGGCGGAATAGTCGTGATGCGTTACAATGAAAATGCCCTGAGCGTCATAAACGCCGTTAAGGAAAAAATAAAGGAAGTGCGCCTCCCGGAAGGTGTGAAGGCCGTCACCACATACGACCGTTCGGAACTTATAAACCGCTCCATAGACACGCTGAAAAGCAAGCTCATAGAGGAAATGATAGTCGTATCCATCGTGATACTTATTTTTCTTACGCACCTGCCTTCCGCAATGATACCGATACTACTGCTTCCCATAGCGGTGATAATGGCCTTCATTCCCATGAGGTATATGGGGCTCACTGCCAATATTATGTCGCTGGGCGGAATTGCAATCGCCATAGGGGCCATGGTGGATGCCGCCATAGTTGTCGTTGAAAATACCCACAAAAGGCTGGCGCGCTGGCGCGAGCAGGGCTCCATAGGCGATTACAGGAAAGTAATGCTTGACGCGGTAAAGGAAGTAGCAGGGCCGTCATTTTTTTCACTGCTAGTCATAGCGGTTTCTTTTATCCCGATATTTACCCTTGAATCCGTTGAGGGGAGGCTTTTCAAGCCGCTTGCCTATACGAAAAATTTTGCCATGTTCTTCGCTGCGATACTTTCCATAACCCTTGCGCCGGCGCTTATCACAATTTTTATCAGGGTGAAAAAATTCAAGATCCGTGACACGGGTTTGGGAAAATTGATAAACGCGGTATTTGTCGGGGAGATACATTCCGAGGAAAAACACCCGGTCTCGAAATTCCTTTTCAAATATTACGGCCCCGCGGTTGATTTTGTACTTAACAGGCCGAAACAGGTCATCATAGCCGCGATTGCCGTCATGGCTATATCACTGCCATTTTTTTTCACCCTCGGAAAGGAATTCATGCCGCCGCTGAACGAAGGGTCGATACTTTACATGCCCACCACCATGCCGGGCATATCAATAGCGCAGGCATCAAAGATGCTCCAGATTCAGGACAAGATACTCAAATCTTTCCCGGAGGTAGCCAGCGTATTCGGAAAGGCTGGCAGGGCCGACACTTCCACCGATCCGGCGCCGCTTTCCATGATGGAAACCACGGTGCAGTTAAGGCCGCAGGAAAGCTGGCCCGCGCGCGGCAGGTGGTATTCGAAAATAGTTCCGGGATTTTTGAAATGGCCATTTGAAATATTCTGGCCGGAACGCACGACTTGGGACGAACTTATAGCGCAGATGGACTCAGCCATGAAGATACCGGGGCTGGTGAACGCCTGGACAATGCCCATAAAGGGCAGGACAGACATGCTCGCCACAGGCATACGCACGCCAGTCGGGATAAAAATATACGGGGACAGCCTGGCGGAAATAGAGGATATAGGCAGGCGCATCGAAACCCGGCTGAACGGCATTAAAGGCACACGCAGCGTATTTTCCGAAAGGACGGCCGGGGGTTACTTCATTAATTATAATATAATGAGGAAGGAAGCGGCCAGATACGGCATTTCCGTAAGAGAAATAGAGGAAACGATAATGTCGGCGGTGGGCGGGGAGAACATCACCGAGACCATAGAGGGGCGCGAGCGGTTTCCGGTTAATGTGCGCTATCCGCGGGATATGCGTGACAGCATTGAAAAACTAAAGAGGATTTATATACCGGCCATGACAGGCGGACAGGTGCAGGTTTCACAGGTGGCGGATATAACCGTCACCACCGGGCCGGGCATGATCAGGGACGAGAACGGCAGGCTGTGCGGTTATGTTTACGTGGACATAGCGGGGCGCGATATAGGCGGGTATGTCGAGGAGGCGAAAAAGGACCTCGCGCAAAACCTGAAAATGCCGGCCGGGTATTCGCTCGTTTTTTCCGGACAGTACGAATTCATGGAACGCGTAAAGGACAGGATGGGAATCGTTCTTCCGCTGACCCTTTTTATTGTATTCATGCTCATTTACATTAACACCAAATCCTATGTGAAAACATTTATAATTCTTCTGGCCGTGCCGTTTTCGCTTGTGGGCGCGGTGTGGGCGCTTCACATACTCGGTTACAATATGTCCATAGGCGTCTGGTGCGGTATAATAGCCCTGCTCGGGGTTGACGCCGAGACCGGGATATTTATGCTGTTATACCTCGACCTGGCATATAACGAGGCGAAAAACAGCGGGCTTATGAAGACCCTTGACGACCTCAAGGCCGCAATCCACACAGGCGCGGTAAAAAGGGTCAGGCCGAAACTGATGACCGTGATGACCATGTTCGTGGGGCTTCTTCCGATAATGTGGGCCGCCACCAGCGAGGCCGGGGCGGATGTGATGAAACGCATAGCCGCGCCCATGGTGGGAGGCATCCTCACGTCGTTTATCATGGAACTGCTGGTTTATCCGGCAATATTTTTATTGTGGAAGAAGAAAGAAATAGGGAAATAAAAATGGGGGAAAAAAATGGAAAATAATAAAATCGTCAGGCGGATATCGGCCGCGCTCAAAGCCGCGTCCACACCGGATGCAAAGGCGTCATTCGCAAAGTTTTTTAAGGAGAAAGTCACTGGCTACGGGGTAAAACTCACGGACGTCCACAAAATAGCAAAAAAAATTTTCAGGGAAATAAAGGAGGCCTCAACGGACGGCATAATGGAACTGTGCGGGATGCTCATGGATACCGGCAATATGGAGGAAAAATTCGCGGCCTCGGAATGGGCGGAAATGATATCTGACGATTTCAGGGAAAAGGATTTTGCCGTTCTGGAAAAGTGGGTAAAAAACAGCATATCCAACTGGGCCGAGTGCGACACGTTGTGCAACCATGCGGTTGGGTCCTTTATAACAAAATACCCGGCATATATGGCTGAATTGAAAAAATGGGCCCGTTCAAAAAACCGGTGGGTAAAACGCGCGGCATGCGTTTCGCTTATACTTCCGGCAAGGCGCGGCGAATTCCTTGCCGATGTTTTCGAGCTTGCGGATATCCTCCGCAACGATCCTGATGACCTGGTGCAGAAAGGGTACGGATGGATGTTAAAGGAAGCCTCGCGCAAACACGCGCGGGAGGTATTTGATTACCTGATGAAATACAAAAAGACAATGCCGCGCACGGCATTCAGGTACGCGATAGAGAAAATGCCGGATGACATGAGGAAGAAGGCAATGGCGTAAAGCGGGCCGATAATCCATTTGCACGCTACAACAAAAATTTAAAATATCTACGGTTTTTTAAGAACATTGTTTCTCCATTCAAAACGTTTACCGGTTAATCACAGCCTTTTTCTTGTTAAACTTAACAGGCAAAGTTTAATGTTTTAAATATTGACAATAATGGGGCTATAAAGTATAAATTAGATGTTTTTGCACACGTGTGTTATCACACGTGTGCAAAAAACAAAAAATGGAAAAATGGAAGGCGGACTTCCATTTTTTTTCTGACGGACGTTTAATCGTTATAATAAAAAGTGCGGTTTTTAAGGAATCAGTGAATGGATTTAAGGCCAAAGGGACAAAATAAAAAATATAGATAGGGAGGGCGCAAGTATGAGAAAGAGTATTATTGCCGTACTGACTTTGTTATTTGCAACAGTATTAATGTCATTTGCTCCTGTTTTTGCCGCGACATGCGCGGTGGATCCGTCGACGAAGTACCAGACAATGGACGGTTTCGGGGCGGCGAGCGTCTGGGTGGGAAGCAAGATAACAGCGTCGCTGGCCGACACGTTCTGGCTGGACGACAATGTCAACGGCCATGCCGGATTATCGATTTTGCGTACCCGCATAGACCCGGGCACATCCGACGGCACGTCAAGCTCGGAACTTAGCCCCATGTCGCTGGCGATAGCGCGCAATCCGAACATCAGGATATTCTCCAGCGAGTGGACCCCTCCGGCAAAATACAAGGACAACAACAATACAGTGGGCGGGAATTTTGTGGCCTCTGCCGCGAACGAGCAGGGATACGCGAATTATCTGGTGAGTTATGTGAAAGCGGTAAAAAGCCAGAAGAATATAACCCTTTACGCGGTCTCGCCGCAGAACGAATGCGACTATTCGACAACTTATGAATCATGCGTATGGACAGCCGCGGCGTGGGATTCATTTATAAGGGATTATCTGGGGCCAGCCTTTAAAACCGCCGGGCTGACAACAAAGATAATGATGCCGGAGAGCTACCGTGACGACTTGAATATGGCGGCCACGACCATGAACGATTCCGCGGCCAAACCGTTTGTGGGAATAATAGCGAACCATCTTTATGGCGGCGGGCCGACGGCCCTGCCATCAGGCTGGAACGTTCCGAGCTGGATGACGGAATATTCGGATTTTGCAAATAATGATCCGAGCATTGCCAGCGGACTTACTTACGCCGTCAATGTGCATAACTGCATAGTCAACGCCGGAATGAGCGCCTACATTTTTTGGTGGCTTGTTAATAACAATTCGGATAATGAGGGGTTATGCGATTCGAGCGGCAACCCGACAAAGAGGCTCTATGCACTGGGAAACTACTCCAAGTTCATAAAACCGGGTTTTGTGCGCATAGGAGCGACTGCGGCGCCGTCTTCGGGAATACTGTGCTCGGCCTATCAGGACCCGTCATCGGGCAAATTTGTCATAATAGCAATTAACCAGAATTCCTCGGCTTCCAGCCAGACATTCACGCTGGGAAGCCTGAGCGCGTCAAGTGTTACGCCGTGGATTACCAATTCATCAAATAACCTCGTTCAGCAGACGGCAGCATCCGTTTCCGGCGGAAGTTTTACTTATTCACTTCCGGCGCAGAGCATTATGTCTTTTGTGGGAACATCGGGCGGAGTGACGCCTGTGCCCACAACTCCGGTTCAGACCAATACGCCGGCGGTTACAAATACTTTTACAAAAACGAATACTCCGGTGACGCCGGCGAATACGAATACATTTACGAATACTTATACGCCGGTGAATACATCCACAAATATATCCACACCGGCGGCGCCGACCCTTACCCCCACGCCGGGCGGCAATAACAAGGTGTATACATATACGCTTGATTATTCCCAGCTGCCCGCGGATATTTTTAAAAGAATGATAACACTGAATGTTTCGGTTGGAACAGCCTCGTCCTGCAACGTAAACGCGGATGGAACACCCGTAACATGCACATACACTGCTTCGACGGGCACATGTTCTTTCTCGCTCGCAGAACAGCATACAAATATAGTGGTGACTGCGGTGAACTGGACATCCGGAGGAACAGGAGTTGCGACAAAGGCCACCCTGTGGGAAAACAAAAAATGGGCCTATTCATTCACATTTGACGACGGGTATGCCACGGACTACACGGTCGACTACCCGATGTTTTCCGCGAAAAACATGAGGGCGGGTATGGCCATAGTGACCGGCTGGATAGGCGGAGGAAACTACATGAGCAGGACCCAGCTTAACTCGCTGTTTAACTCGGGATGGTCGGTCTTCAACCACTCAACCACCCATCCGCAGAATACAATAAACTGTTCAAACCTTGCAACTTATGTCGGGGCGGCCAAGACCACGCTCGAATCATGGTTCCCGAACAATTACAAGAATATTTATTATGTCTATCCATATCTTGAGACGGGATATGAGACGTGCCTTTCAACGGCCGGGTATGTTCATGCGGCTGAAGGCGTGGACGGACTGAACTATGCCGATAATTTTTCATCGACAAATTTTTTCAACCTTTACAGGCACGGCCTGTACGCCTCGGTGACATCCTCCCAGGCAAACGCGTGGGCCGACGCGGCGGCGTCAAGTTCAAGGCCGGCGTGGATGATAGTTTTTACTCACATGACCTATTCGGGCAGCAGCACACCCGGAACGTATGACACAAATGAATCGACGCTGCAGGCGCACATCAACTATGTTTACAGCACCTATGGCGAAGGCGGCGCGAATAATAACATGTGGTTTGCCCCGTCTGACGAGGTTTTGATGTATTTGTACACAAGGCAGTATCTCGTAATAAACCAGGGAACGGTAAGTACTCCTGTAAATACTCCGACGGCCATAGTTCCGACGCTAACGCCGACAAAGCCGGCGCCGACAAACACAAATACGGGCACACCCACGGTCCCTACAGCGACGCCGACAACGCCGGCGCCCACAAACACGCCGATAATACCAACGGCAACGCCGACATCACCGGCAGTGTCATCAACGTGGAGGGTAAACGCGGGAGGAACGGCATATACAGACGCCGTCGGAAATGTTTGGGCCGCGGACGAGGATTATAGCGGAGGTACTGCGGACACTCAGGCTGTCGGAACGCCTGTCGCGGGAACATCCGACCAGACACTATATCAGAGCGAGCGCTACGGAAATCCGTTTACATATACTTTTAACGTTCCGGCGGGGAGCTATCAGGTAACGCTTAAGTTCGCCGATATTTACAAAGGGATTACAGCCGCAGGGCAGAGGGTATTTAACGTCTCAATAAACGGAACTCAGGTAGAAACGAATCTTGACATATACGCCGAGGCCGGATCCCTTAAAGCCGATGACAAGGTACTTAACAACATTGCGCCGGTCAACGGTGTGATAACGATCCAGTTCGGGCCGTCAAGCGTGGACAATGCCCAGATATGCGCGATCCAGATAATATCACAGCCAATAGCGCCTACTGCGACGCCTACATATACTATTACGCAGATTGTTTCAACACTGACATCAACAAATACGCCTATAGCACCTACTATGACGCCGACAACACAGGTTCCGACAAACACGCCGACAAGCCCGGCACAGCCGACAAATACAAGTACGCAGGAAGTTTCGACGCTTACATCGACGAACACGCCGATAGTACCGACAGCGACTCCGACAACACCGGTTCCGACAAACACGCCGATAGTGCCGACGGCAACACCGACAGTTTTTTCGGGCTCAGGCGCATTGACGGTGTATCTGCAGTCCGCGGTAACAACCAATTCGACGAACAGCCCGCATCCGCAGATAGAAGTGGTGAACACGGGAACAACGGCATTGAATTTGAATAATGTGGAAGTACGTTACTGGTTCAACTGCGACTGCACGGGCCAGTCAGTGCAGACATGGGTTGATTGGGCGGGATTAGTTCCCGCGGGAACCTCGGTTACTGGAAATATTCAGACAACGGCAGTTCCTACAAGCCTCGGAGGACAGACCAATTATATAAGCTATAAGTTTACAGGCGGGCTTGTTCTTCAGCCCGGCCAGAAGATAGAGATACAGAGCAGGTTCAATCTGAGTGACTGGAGCAATATGCTGCAGAACAACGACTGGAGCTACGCGGCATATACGGCCTTTACAACAAGCAGCAAAACAACGGGATATATCAACGGAACGCTGATGTGGGGAAATGAACCCTCTTCGGCGTCAAGCCAGACGGCGCAGGTAAGCAATGTAATGAGCTATCCGAACCCGTCAACATCGGCCACAGGGGCGACACTTGCATACAGTATAAGCGCGCCTACAGGTACCGGA
>PLPI01000086.1 GCA_003159495.1 candidate division FCPU426 bacterium
ACTGACGTCCGCATTATAACCGCAACCAACAGGAATTTAAAAGAAGAGGTTGAAAAAGGCAGATTCAGGCAGGATTTATTTTTCAGGTTGAATGTATTGTACCTAAATATACCTCCGCTCAGGGAAAGAAAAGGGGACATACCTCCGCTTATAGAACACTTTATAACCTTAAAGACGGGAGATGCTGAAAAATCCAGGAATTATTTCAGTATTGAAGAGATGGAAACCATTACGGGCGGGCAATGGCCCGGAAATTCAAGGGAACTTTTGAATTTTATTGAAAAAACCCTTGTTTTTAATTCCAACAAGGTAAAAAGGCGCGAATTTATCATGGAAGTAGAATCCGGGAATGATGCGCGGGTTGAGGAGCATAACATTGAATCATTCAAAACATTTGATGAATATATTGAGAATGCGGGAAAAACATTCATTGAAAAAATGTTAAAAAAGTACAAGTATAACAAGACAAGGCTTATAAACGAATTAAAGATAAACAGGGCAAGATTTTATAGAATGCTCGACAAATACAACGTCGATTAAAAACGGCCGTACGAAACTGTTTGTCCCCGCCATGAACGCTTAAAAAAAATGCTGAGTTTATCAAAGTATGTCGCACGGTATAACAACCAATAAATACATTTTGTATTTAAAATGCACGATTTTAGAAAATTATAAATACTTTAAAAAAAGGAAAATAAGCCAATAGGCTGGTATTGTAATTACAATCGCGTTTATTTATTGGTGTTTTATGGCCGAAAAGTTTAAATGGCATTAATTCACAGAGTTGGCATGTTAATTGCTATATATAATCAAAGCCGGTTAATAGCCGTGCTGCGGCAATATTTCCGGAATAACACTTTTCCAGAGGAGGTTAGAAATGGCTATGAAAAAGAAACAGTCAAAAACCACAAAGAAAGTCAAAGTTTGTCCGGCTTGCAAAAAAGAAATGTCCAAATGCAGCTGCAAATAAGAATGTTTTAAAATTTAATAAAATAGGGCCCGGAATAAAATATGTTCCGGGCTCTATAACAGACTGAAACAAAACAGAAAAACAGGAGCCTTTAATGCTAAAACAAATACTTTCATTGCTTAAAAAGGAATATGTCCTTATTTACGAAAGTGACGGGAGTGTTAAGTATTTTTTGGATGAATCCGGGAATGTCAATATTTATAACTCGGTTGAGGAATTGAACAAAATTGGCAGGGAAAAATTTGGCGAAGGAAAATTCAAGGCGATTGAATACAAAAAACATAAAAAAAACGAGCTGAAGAGGATAAAAGCAGAAAAAAAGGAAAAATCAAAGACGGAAAAGAAGGGATCTTAAAATATGTCAACGGTTGATAATTCAAAAAATACCGCTATTTACAAACCGGTTTAAAGGCGGAAAGAAAAGGAGTTAAACGTGGAAAAAAATACAGAGTGCTAATACTTGAGGGCGAAGGCGCGGATGCAATGCTTATAGAACAGAAACTGAATAAAAGCGTGATAGAAACGGCGGATTTTTCATGAAAAACATTCAAAAGATTTTTATTTCAATTGCCGGAGTGGTTATACTGATTTTGGTTGTTGTGGTGTCGGTAATATCGCTCGGGGTTTTCAGGCAGATTGAAGAATCAGCCGCGATACGCAAACATAATTTTATTGTGATAAACGATACGGCTGATTTGCTCTCTGAATTAAAAGATGCCGAGACAGGCGAGCGCGGATTTTTGCTGACCAATAACAAGGCTTATCTGGAACCATATTTGGCTGTGATTGGAATAATACCGGAACATGTGGCGGAATTGCGGCGGCTTATTTTAATCAGCGCTGCCAAAAAACATCTGGATGCAGCAGTACCTTTGATAGATGCTAAAATGGCGGAACTGGCGCAGGTCATAGTGATGCGCCGCAATAATGACACGGCCTCCGCGCTGGAGCTTATAGAGAGCGGTAAAGGCAAGCTATTGATGGATTCAATCCGTGTCGAGATGAAGGACTTAAACCAGATAGAGCAGGATGCACTGGCAAAATCCGACTCGGAGCTTCAAAAAGGGCTTCATTTTTTATTTTTCCTCATCATAACCGCCAGTCTGTTCATGTTGTTGTCCGCTCTTTCGCTGGTCTATTTTATCTATCGGGAAAAACAGCAGCAAATCAAGGAGATAATTCATGCCCAAACACAGCATTTGCTCGTTATACAGGAGGAGACAAATAAACAACTGAAGCAGGTCAATACAACCCTCCAGATCAGTGAGGAAAAGTACGCGGTTACACTCGGCTCCATCGGCGACGCGGTTTTGGCCACCGATGGCCAGGGGCATGTTACGTACTTAAACGCCGTTGCCGAACAGCTGACCGGTTGGACGATTGCATTAGCCTCAGGCCGGCCGGCAGACGAGATTTTTCGCATTATCAATGAGGAGACCCGTCAACCATCCATAAGCCCGATAAAGGAAACCCTGGCGCATGGAACCATACAGAGCCTGGCAAATCATACAATACTGATAGCGCGTTCCGGCAGCGAGTGCGCCATTGCCGACAGCTGTGCCCCAATCCACAACCGCGAGGGTCAGGTGCTTGGAGCAGTGCTTGTATTCCGCGACGTCACCGAGCGGATGAAAATAGACAAATGCCTGAAAAAAGCCTATGAAGATTTAAATATACAGTCCATCGAGTTAAAACGCGCGGCTCAGGCAAAATCCGATTTTCTTGGCAATATGTCCCATGAACTCAGAACCCCGCTTAATTCTATTAACGGTTTCTCCGAAGTGTTATACGACGAAACTTTCGGGCCGCTGAATAATAAACAGAAAATTTACATTAATAATATTTTAACAAGCGGCCAGCACCTGTTATTGTTGATAAATCAGATACTTGATCTGTCAAAAGTGGAATCCGGAAAGATGAATCTGTCATTATCCAGCTTACCCATGAAAAATTTGTTAAATGATATATCACTGCTGCTGGCTGATACTGTGAATAAAAAGAATCTTAAAATGCAGCTTGAAATAGACGTGAATCTTCCTGATATTGAGGCTGATGAACTCAAGGTAAAAGAGATAGTTTACAACCTGCTTTCAAATGCGGTTAAATTCACACCCGAGGGGGGCAAGATCGGCATGAGGGCGGAGAAAACCGGTTCGGAAATAGAAGTAACGGTATGGGATACGGGAGTTGGTATAGCGGTTGAAAATATGGAAAAAATATTTGAAGGTTTTTTCCGTGTCGATACGCCGTTTTCCAGGGTAACCGAAGGGACAGGACTCGGCTTGCCGCTTTCTAAAAAGTTGGTTGAACTGCACGGCGGGAAACTTTTCGTGGAATCCATGGGTTTAAATAAAGGCACATCGGTTAAGTTTACCTTGCCGGTTATATCCGCGGGGGTGGTGTTAAATGAAACAAAAAATATTGGTAGTTGATGATAATAAGAACAACCTGATGCTGGAAAAAGACATCCTGGAGGCCGCCGGATTTGAAGTATGTGAAGCTGAAGATGCTTCCACCGGAATTGCAGTTGCCAGAAAAGAAAAACCGGATGTTATACTTATGGATGTGCGGCTTCCCGACATGCGGGGTACCGAAGCGGCCAGGATATTACGCAGGGACAAAGAAACGCGCGATATTCCCATTATTTTTGTGACTGCTTCTGTAATGGCAGAAAATGAAAAAGAAATTAAAGATATACCCAATACAGGTTTTTTAGGCAAGCCGATAAATACGCGGACCTTTGCGAAAAAAATCAGCGAATTTATTAAATAACTGAACTTTGAAAAAACAGATTGATTTTGTCAAGAAAAGGGAACTTTACAATCCGTATGTTGATGAGGCGTGTGAATGGGATAGGGGATCTTATCGTAAAAACTTAAGAGAAAGGAGGCTATTAAAATGAACAAAATTGTAATGGTAATAATGGTCATATTTTTTGCGGGGACATTCGCCTTTGCGGATATACAAATAGTTTCAGCATCCAATGTAACAACTGTATCCACAAATGCCGCGCCGAGTCCTGTTTCAGGAACTGCAATTACGGTAAAAAAACATTTAAAAAAGGTTAAGAAAGCCGCAAAAAACGCGGCAGAAGCCATAACGAGAACGGCTTCGGCAATAGACGGAAAAGCTGCAGAAAAAGGAAAAGAAATTGCGGCAACAGTAACCACAACAGCCAGGACTGTAAGCGGCGCAGTGGTAGAAAAAGGAAAAGAAGTTACACAGGATAAATAACAGTATAATGAGACCGGGCCGGCGGGTTTTCTCTCCCCCCAAACCCCATATTGACCCGCCGGCTCTATTTTAAAGTAAATGTATTATGATTCCAGGCGAACGGGTGTGTCACGAATATGGTGCGGCAGTAAAGGCTTTTAAAGAACTGAAATGAAATTTATTACAATAACGGCAATCGCCATGAAAACTTATTCCAATAAATGCAAGTTACCTGCGGACTGAAATTGTTTGCGTCCGGCCATGGCTGCGCATTGTATTTAAAATACATACTGTATTAAACACGAACATTATCAAATTAAACATCCACGGACCGCCCCTGATAAAAATGCCATAAATCGTATTATGCCTTTATAATATTGGTTAATATCATCTTTGCTTACGCTGCATTATAATTGCATTATCCTGGCATGGTAAATGCTATATATACATTCATATAAATCCATATTATACCGACTGTGGCCGGTTAATTAAAGTGGATTTCCCCCCAAAATAGGAGCTAAAGGTTGGAAAAGCTATATTTTTGTCAAAAGGTTAAGGATTGAAATATGAAAATAATCATGCCGACCGCCAGTGCGCATAAGGCGGTCAACGGGCGGCGGCATACATATTTTATTTGCACTTGATGTGATATTTATTCTTGTCCGGCCGCTTTTCGGGCGCAGATAGAAAAAACACCGGCTTAAAGCCGGATAGTGGGGGCAAAATGAAGAAGTCTTTGGTCGGGTACATTTTTATAACGGCGCTTTTCGCGGCAATAATGGCGCCGCAGACAGTTTTTGGCGATACTCTGGTTGTGAACCTTGCAACATCCGCTTCTTACGGTGTGCTTTCAAGTACCTTTGTGAGAAACAGCGGCCCTTCCACTATTACCGGAGATATCGGTTATACTACGCTTGCAGGCGGAAGTTCTCATACCGACAACGGGGTAACGAACGTCCCGGCGCCGCCGCAATCCGGCATAGACCAGGGCGCTGCGCTGGATTTTTTAAACAGCCAGGTATGTTCCTTTAATTTCGCGGACGGAGCCGTGGACCTTGCCGGAGATACAACGCACGACGCAATACCGGGCCATTTTTTGCCCGGTGTTTATTGTGTGACNNATAACGCTTGACGGAAAAGGGACCTATATATTCAAGTCAACCGGAGCTTTCACGACGTCTGATCACGCCATAGTTGTCCTGGAAAACGGCGCTGACGCGTGCGATGTGTTCTGGATACCGGTACAGGCCACTACTATCGGCTCGAACAATACATTTTTTGGCACCGTCATTGACGATGCCGGAATTACTGTTGGTTCCACAACCCTCTGGACAGGAAGGGCATTGGCCTTTGGCGGCACAGTGACGCTGAATACGGACACATTAGCAGTGCCTGTCTGCGGTGTTGGCACCGCTACCAATACCGCGACCGTGACAGAAACATCCACGGATGTATCGACCAATACTTTTACAGCCACCCCCACGTTTACAGAAACCAACACTGAAATATCAACCGCTGTGGATACGGCTACTTTGACGGCAACACAGTCTTCCACGGAAATACCGACAGCCACAAGCACCCATACTTTAAGCGCCACAGAAACAGATACGCTTTTGCCGACCGGGACTTTTACAGCGACGTTGACGTCCACTGAAACCAACACAACGATATCGACGGACACGTTTACAGCGACGCCGACCGTGACAGAAACCAACACGCCGGTATCGACTGGCACATTTACAGCGACACCGACCGTGACAGAAACCAACACGCTGGTATCGACCGGTACTTTTAC
>PLPI01000078.1 GCA_003159495.1 candidate division FCPU426 bacterium
AGAGTACATAGGAGATAGTAGACGCGCAAGGAATCTGCTCAAACCGTTGAAGGCGGGTGCCGACGGTCAACTTTCTCCTCTCTACTTTCTGATAGTAGTTTCCTAAAAAACAAACAACCCCGTTCTGTCTTAGCTCAGTTGGGGCCGCCCTGCGGCAAGATGAGAGGAAGGTTCTGATCTATGATTGCTCGCCTTGCGGCTCACAAACCATCTCAGAGCATCTGATTTGTAATCAGATGGTCGGTGGTTCGAGTCCACTAGCCAGCTCCATTTTTTTCAGCGGTAGCTGAAAAAAATGGAGAGAGTCAAGAGTACATAGGAGATAGTAGACACGCAAGGAATCTGCTCAAACCGTTGAAGGCGGGTGCCGACGGTCAACTTTCTCCTCTCTACTTTCTGATCGCAGTTTCTTAAAAATAAACAGGAGGGCAATTGTTCACCTCACCCTGACCCTCTCCTAAGAGGAGAGGGAAATTTCTTTGTTTTCCGCAAAAAAAACACATCCATTCCTTAATTCCCGCGCGTCTAATTATTGCTTGCGTATTTTCGGATTTCCGTGTATTTATATTACAAAATAAAAACTAGGAGAAAATGATGGCTGAAGAAACAAAACCCCCGGCATACCCGGCGCCCGGGCCCGTGGAACTGAAAAAGATCAGGGATAACATTTATATCGCGACGGGCGGGCTGGGGTCAAATAACGGTTTTATCATCGGCAAAGAATGTGTCGTCGGTATCGACGCCAAAATGGATGAGGCATCTTCGGTGCGGGCGTTGGAACTGCTCCGTGGAATCACAAACATGCCGGTAAAATATATGATACTGACCCACGGCGACATAGACCATGTCACCGGCCTTACGGCATATCCGCCGGATATGACAATCGCGGCGCATCATAACGCGGCGCAGGACATTGAAAAGGCCGGCAATCCGGCTGATAAAAAATACCGCCCCGGGGTGACTTTCACGGATATGATGGACATTAACGTCTGCGGAAAAATACTTCATTTGTTGCATTTTGGCCCCGCCCATACGGCCGGAGACACGGTTGTTTATTTAAAGGAAGAAAAGACGGCTTTCATCGGCGACCTTGTATTCATAGGAAGGGAACAACTCGTTCATATAGCCAGAGGCGGCAGTGTTTCAGGGCTGTTAAAAAACATGGAAGAGCTGCTTGCTCTTGACGCGGATAAATTTTTAGCCGGCCATTATGATGTTGTGACTAAAGCGGATATTATGAAAAATAAAAAGGCAATTGAGGAAAAATGGAAAACCGTCGGGGAATTTGTGAAAAAAGGGGTTCCGCTGGATGAAGTGAAAAAAGCAATGGGGGTTGTGGACAGGGTAATGCCCGGGGGAAGGATTTTCCCGGGAATAGTGGAATGCGCCTACATGGAGATAACAATCCTGAAAAAGGGGTAGGGGAAAGCTTTTATTTTTAATGCGCCTTGCTTTATATTAGTTTATATTGTATAATTGCTCTTGATAGACTCTTGCGTTTAATAATGCGCCCAGGCAACGGGGCATTGTGAAGGATTAATTTCCTCTGAACCAAAGGACATTATTATCACAAGCAGAAAACTTTTTTAGGAGGAAGAAACATGACAGGCAGCAAGTTGTATGTAGGAAATCTCGTTTATGCCGTAACGTCGGATGAGTTAAAGACACTCTTCGCGACATACGGAACGGTCAAAGAAGCAACAGTAATAGAAAGGAAAGGCTTCGGATTTGTCGAAATGACGACTCCGGAAGAGGCTGAAGCGGCGATGACCGGCTTAAACGGAAAAGATTTTCAGGGCAGGATCTTAAAAGTAGATGAAGCCAAACCCAAGGAAAAAGGTTCAGGCGGCGGATTCGGCGGCGGAAGCAGAGGCGGATTCGGCGGAGGACGCGGCGGCAACAGAGGCGGAGACAGAGGCGGATTCGGCGGCGGCAACGTAAGGTACTAAGCTTACACAGAGCAAAGCCGTTTTATATAAAGCCCCGGGATTTTTCCCGGGGCTTTTTTTTTGGGTAAGGCAAAAACTTACAGAAAGTAAAAAGGTGAGAGGAGACCCGGCAAAATAAAACTTGCGCCTTTGCTTTATATATGCTATATATTTGAATATGCGAATATATCGCATGTATAAATTTTATTTACCCGGGAGATGCTGAATGAAGGAACTTGTTAAGGCTCTAAAGGCCCTGTCTGATGAAACCCGGCTGAAGATATTCAGGATTATACTGGACAACCCCGATATTTGCGTGTGCGACATAATGGGGACCTTGAAAATGTCCCAGACAAGGATATCCAGGAACCTGGCAACGCTCAAAAACGCCGGGCTTGTGGACGCGCGGCGCGACGGGCAATGGATTCACTATTCGGCTGTCAGGGGGAACGCGTACTGCGCGGATCTGGTAAAAGCCGTCAGGAACGGCGTGGCGCCGATTGCCGCATGCGTTTTATGCGGCCGGGGGAAAGCAGGGGTGGATAAAAATGAAAAAGACTGAACAACCGTGCTGCGGCGGAAAGAAAGAAAAAGAAGAGGTTTCATGTTCGTGCGGCGGGGAGCAGAAGGAAATAAAAAAATACAAAACCGTTTATGGCGCGCGTAAAATCGCGATCGGCGCGGCCTTTTTTACCCGCGTCCCGGCCGCTCCGCGGGTAGTTGAGATAATCGGCGACATCGTCGCGCGCTTCGGCTTCGGCAGAATGCGGTACGCCGTGGAACCGGGGCTTTATGCAGTCGGCAGTCCCGATAAAAATTCCGTTGTGCTGGTATCGGCAAACTATAAGATGTCTTTTAACGCGCTTAGAAAAGAACTAAAGGGCGTCAGCGCATGGATACTTGTCCTTGACACAAAAGGGGTCAATGTATGGTGCGCCGCCGGAAAGGGGACTTTTGGAACGGATGAACTCGTCAACCGCATAGCCAAAACATCCCTTGCCATGATAACGGCACACAGGAACCTTATAGTCCCCCAGCTCGGGGCGCCCGGCGTCGCGGCGCATATTGTAAGGAAGGAATCAAAATTCAAGGTAACTTTCGGGCCGGTGGAAGCGGCGGATATAAAACAGTTCCTGGCCGGCGGCATGAAGGCGTCACAGGAGCAAAGGACCGTGCAATTCGGCGCAATAAAAAGGCTCGAAGTGTCGCTGCTGGAATTTGGAGTTACTTTCAGGCTGCTTTTTCTAACGGCGGCAGCGGCTGTTGTTGCGGCTTCTTTTACAAAAGGCGGGTTTTCAATCGCGTCGGGATTTGCGAATTCCGCGTTTTTTCTCGGCGCAATAACAATCGCATTAATATCCTCGACTCTTGCGCCGGCCCTGCTTTTGCCTTATATACCGGGAAAAATGTTTTCGGTAAAAGGGGCAATAACCGGGGCCGTTTTTTCGGCGGCATATGTTGCCGCGGCCCGGGGCATGACCCCGCTTACGGGAGTTTCTTTGATATTAATTTCAACGGCGTTTGCATCATTTGTTTTCATGAACTTTACCGGTTCGACCACATTCACATCCCTTACCGGGGTACGCAGGGAAATAGCGGTTTCAGTGCCGTTCCAGATTTTGCTTTTGGCCGCCGGGGCCGCCCTGCAGATAATTGATTTTGTCCATAAAGGGGGGATAAAATGGAACTGAAATATCTGGGGTTGAACACCCTTGAATACGATGAAAAGAAATGCACCGGATGCGGCATGTGCGAAATAGTGTGCCCGCTCAGGATATTCAGGATTAATGGCAAAAAAGCCGAAATTACGGCAAAGGAAAAATGCATTGAGTGCGGAGCGTGCTCGCTGAATTGCGCGTTCGGCGCGATAACGGTGGATTCCGGCCCGGGATGCGCGGCGGCGGTGCTGGCATCGGGGCTGAAAAAAGGCTCAAAAGCGGCCTGTAACTGCTGAAAGTCTGAAGTTTTAAATAAGGGGGAGTAAAATGAGCGGAAAAGGAATAATGCCGGTTTTATTTGTGGGCCACGGCAACCCGATGAACGCGATAGAAAACAACGAGTTCTCATCCGGATGGGAAGAGGCAGCAAAAAAACTTCCAGAGCCCGAAGCAATACTTTGCGTTTCGGCCCACTGGGAATCATGGGGAACGCAGGCCACCGGGCCCGGCAAACTTGAAACCATCCATGATTTTGGAGGCTTTCCGCAGGCGCTATACGGTGTTCAGTACAGGGCGCGTGGAAGCGCATGGCTTTCCGGTGAAATAAAAAAACTAATGGGTGAAAGTGAACTTACTATAGACGATGGACGCGGGCTTGACCACGGCTGCTGGAGCGTATTATCGCGTATGTATCCCGGAGCGGATATTCCGGTTGCCCAGCTCAGCCTGGATCAGTCAAAATCAGGGATAAACCATTATGAAACCGCAAAAAGGCTGATGTCATTAAGGCAAAAAGGAGTGCTCATAATAGGCAGCGGAAATATGGTCCACAACCTTTATAAGGTGCGCTTAAAGGGGGAGGATTTTAACCAGGAGTACGGATTTGACTGGGCAAACAGGGCAAGCGCCCTGTTTAAAAAACTTATAATAAACAAAGAGGATAAGAAACTTTGCGGCTATGAATCGCTCGGCAAAGACGCGGATCTTGCCATACCCACGCCGGAACATTTTTTGCCCCTGCTTTATGTTATAGCCCTGAGGCAGCCCGGCGATTCCATGGATTTTTTTAACGACAAGGCAGTCGCGGGGTCATTGACAATGACCTCATTTGTGCTCGGCGCCTGATTGCTTCAAAAGGATTTTTGCCCTTTACAATAACGGCAAAAACTATTATAATTATATATTATTTTTAAGCTCCGGCGGGTGTAGTTCAGTGGTAGAATGCGAGCTTCCCAAGCTTGAGATGTGGGTTCGATTCCCATCACCCGCTCCAAAATTTTCGCTCAAGGCGAAAATTTTGAGAGAGGCGAGAGTAGATAGGAGATAATAGACACGTTGTTTTCGCGCTGTCCCCTGTAGGGGCGGCCCCATGTGGCCGCCCGCAATCAGGTTTTAGAACATAAAATTGATAACATATATTTGTGATTGGAGCTTAACTTGAACATCTCGGAAAAATGGGCGGATCTTCACATTCATACCGTGAAATCGGACGGGACAGATACGGTTGAAGGCATATTTATCCACGCACAGCGTGAAGGGCTCCAGGCTATAGCCATTACCGACCATGATACGGTGGCGGCATACGCCGAAGCCAGGGAAATGGAAAAAAAATACGGCGTCGAGTATGTGCCCGGAGTTGAACTTTCCGCAATGTATGATTCAAAAGAGGTGCATATTGTCGGGCTGTATGTCGACTCCGAAAACAAACATTTCCAGGAAATGCTCGCCTACTTCCAGAAACGCAGGGCCGAGCGCGCCGAAAAAATAATCAAAAAACTTAAAGAGCAGGGGCTGAGAATCGAGTATGAGGAATTGTACGAAATAACCGAAAATATGAACAACGCGGGGCGGCTACATATAGCAAAACTACTGGTCAAAAAAAACCTGGCCCTGTCCATAAAGGACGCATTTAATAAATTCCTTTCCGAGGGCAGGCCGGCTTATGTTGAAAAGGCGAAATTGACCGTAAAGGAAGCCGTGGATTTAATACGAGAGGCGGGCGGCATATCGGTTTTGGCTCATCCGTCGATTCTTGACAGGGACGAACTTATCGAAGGCTGGAGTGCGATCGGGCTCGACGGCGTTGAGGCTTTTCATCCGGACCACAGCTACGAAGACATGATACGGTACCTTGATATAGCCGGCAGGTACGGCCTGCTGGTTTCGGGCGGTTCCGACTGCCACGGTACGGCCAAGGATTACACAAGGATTGGAAAAATAAAACTTCCATATGCTTATTTTGAAAAAATAAAAGAAGCAGGCAGGAAAAGAAGCGGGGCGAAAATATGAGCGATACAACGGAAAACCAGCCGGTACATCCGGAAGACGGAGCGGTAAAAGAGTCGGAGGTCATACGTTCCAAAAAAGAGAACCTTAAGGCATTGAGGGCGGCGGGCGTTGAGCCGTATAAATACGGGTTCGACCGCACCGGCTCGGTTGAGTCAATAAAATTAAAATATATATCCATCGGCGAAGGCGTGGAAACGGCGGAGTCTGAGAGCGTGGCCGGGAGGCTGGTCAGCATAAGGGAACACGGCAAGACCACTTTTGCCAACGTGAAGGATTTTACCGGGACGATACAGCTTTATATAAAAAAGGACATACTGGGCGAGGAAAAATATTCCCTTTTTAAGAAATATGACATAGGCGACATCGTAGGCGTAACGGGGACCCTTTTTAAGACAAAAACCGGGGAACTCACCATAAAAGTAACCGCGCTGGAACTGCTGACAAAATCGCTTCTGCCCATGCCGGAAAAATTTCACGGGTTAAAGGACAAGGAAATACGCTACAGAAAAAGGTACCTGGACCTTATCGCAAACGACGACGTAAAAAAGACATTTGAAACCAGGACGCGCATCATAAAGGAAATAAGGAATTTCCTGGACACAAAAGGGTTTCTTGAAGTTGAAACGCCCATGATGCACCCGATCCCGGGCGGGGCAAAGGCAAAGCCTTTTATGACGCACCACAACGCGCTTGACATGCAGCTTTTCATGAGGATCGCGCCGGAGCTTTATTTAAAGAGGCTCATTGTCGGCGGGTTCGAGAAGGTTTACGAGATAAACAGGAATTTCAGGAACGAAGGGCTTTCGATAAAACACAACCCGGAATTCACCATGCTGGAACTTTACGAGGCATATACGGATTATAAAGGCGTGATGCAGATGTGCGAGGACGTAGTCGTGCACCTTGCGGACGTCATAATCGGGGCCAGGGAGATAGAATACCAGGGGCAGAAGATAAACCTTGCGCCGCCGTGGAAAAGAATATCAATGATTGATTCCATAAAGGAATTTGCCGGTATAGACGCGAAAAACATGGACGACGCCGGGCTTGCCGGAATGTTAAAGGCAAAGGGAATAGAACTCCGCGCTGGAATTTCCAGGGGCGAGTTGATAACGATATTATTCGAGGAATTTGTCGAGGCAAAGCTTATACAGCCGGTTTTCATAACCGATTTTCCGGTGGAAGTCTCGCCGCTCTCCAAGGTAAACAGGACGAACCCGGAAATAGTCGAAAGGTTCGAGCCTTACATATTCGGCAGGGAGATAGGCAACGGTTTTTCGGAGCTCAACGACGCCGAGGACCAGGAAGCAAGGTTTAAAAAACAGATAGAGATGGACACCACGGGCGAAGTCGCCAAGGAAGTGGACGAGGATTTCGTGGAGGCGCTGAAGTACGGCATGCCGCCGACGGGCGGGCTGGGCATCGGCATAGACAGGATTGTCATGTTTTTGACCAATTCCGCGTCGATCAGGGATGTCATCCTGTTTCCGCATATGAGGCATGAAAATATCAGGCACGAGGCGAAATAATTTTTGAACAGAGCGCCGGATAGCAGCTTATTTACACAAGGAGCCCGTTAATGGCCAACGGTTATACTTTTTTTATCGGCCTGCGTTATTTGATTTCGAAAAAGCAGGGTTTTATAAATATTATTTCTTTCATTTCAGTGGCGGGCATCGCCCTGGGTGTGGCCGTGCTTATCATAGTCATTTCCGTGATGAACGGTTTCCACGAGGATATCCGCGACAAAATAATCGGGTCGAACGCACATGTTATAGCCATGCCGGGATTTAAGGAGGACCTGCACGACTCCACGGCCATTACGGCCAAGATAATGAAAATGGACCATGTTGTGGCGGCCGCCCCGTTTTTTATGGGACAGGCCATGCTTAAATTCTCGGACAAGGTGCAGGGGCTCATGCTCTGGGGGGTTGACCCGAAATCCATATCAAAGGTGAACAAGCTCTCCGACAACATGAAACGCGGCGACATAGATTCCATAACAAAATCCCTTCCGGATAACGAGCACGGAATAATCCTGGGCAAGGAACTCATGGATATAATAGGCGCCGACCTGGGGGACGATGTGGTGGTAATATCGCCGGTCTTCTACAAGACGCCGGCCGGGCTGATGCCAAAAATGAGCAAAATGAAAATAGTCGGGGTATTCGAATCCGGCATGTACGATTCCGACACCACGTTCGCCTACGTTTCAATCGACACGGCGCAGAAATTATTCAACAAGGACAGCGACTCTGTCACGGGCATTGCCATAAAAACGGACGACATCGACAATGCGGCGCTTGTTGCCGCGGATATACGCAGAACCTTTAAGACGCTTTACGCAAGGGACTGGATGTCGATGAACATCAACCTTTTCAAGGCCCTCGCAATCGAAAAACTGGTCATGTTCATAATACTCGTGCTTATCGTGCTGGTGGCGGCTTTTAATATCGCAAGCACGCTCATCATGATGGTGATGCGCAAAACCAAGGACATCGGCATACTCAAATCAATGGGGGCAAATTCCGCGGGCATCATGAATATTTTTATCATCCAGGGGCTTATGACGGGCGTAATCGGATCCATCCTGGGATTTATTTTCGGCATGGCGGTATGCATCTTTTTAAAACAACACCCGCTTCCGATGCCGGGCGGGGGCAGCGTATACTACATAGACAAGCTTGCGGTTTCCGTCCACTTTAACGAAGTTATCATAATACCGCTCATATCCATCGCCATATCTTTTCTCGCTACGCTTTACCCGGCGTACCAGGCATCAAAGCTGGACCCCGTGGAGGCGATAAGATATGAGTAGCATTTTAGCGGCGCGCGACATCAGAAAAAGTTTTGTAACCGGGAAAAACCAGCTCAATGTTTTAAAGGATATAAACCTGGAGATAAACAAGGGCGAGCTTGTAATGCTTATCGGGCCGTCCGGCTCCGGGAAATCAACCCTGCTCTCCATACTCGGCGGCCTCTCAAGGCCGACGAACGGGCGCGTGATTATTTCGAACGACGACATTTACGCCTTAAATGACGACAGGCTGGCGGGCCTGAGGAATAAAAGGATGGGTTTTGTCTTCCAGTTCCACCATCTGCTCCCGGAATTTAACTCCATGGAAAACGTAATGATGCCCGCTTTGATGGCCGGGACACGCAAAAGGGAGGCTTCTGAAAAGGCAAAAAAGCTGTTGATAACCATGGGTTTAGGTGGTAGATTATTACACAGGCCCTCTGAATTGTCCGGAGGCGAGCAGCAGAGAGTTGCCATAGCCAGGGCCCTGATAAACGACCCTGATATCATCTTTGCGGATGAACCCACCGGCAACCTGGACAAGGCAAATTCCGAGATTGTCCATAAAATAATACTTGATTTTAACAGGAGCTTCAACCAGACCTTTATAATAGTGACGCACAATGAGGCGCTGACTTCATACGGCAACAGGGTGCTTCTTATTGACGACGGTTATTTAAAAACTGTAAGACACGGATAAACAGGAGGAAGGCAATGCAGATCAATTTGAACGGCGTGATGGTGCCGAAGGAACAGGCTGTAGTATCGGTTTTTGACCACGGATTGCTTTACGGAGACGGAGTTTTTGAGGGCATACGCATTTACGGCGGGAATATATTCAAGCTTGGCGAGCACATAGACAGGCTTTATGATTCGGCAAAGGCCATTATGCTTACAATTCCCATTTCAAAAAAACAGATGATAGACGAACACGTAAAAGCCGCGAAGGCGAATAATCTCATGGACGGTTATATCCGCACTGTTATCACCCGCGGAGTGGGGGATCTGGGGCTTGATCCGAAGAACTGCAAGGGCGGGACCACTTATTTCATCATCGCGGACAAAGTTTCGCTTTATCCCGCGGAATATTACGAGAACGGCCTGTCAATAACCACTGTGGCAATCAGGAGAAACATGGGGGAGACTCTTGACCCCAGGATCAAATCCCTGAATTATTTAAATAATATCCTGGCAAAAATAGAGGCGAACAACCACGGCTCCCTCGAGGCTGTTATGATTAATCAGGCAGGTTACGTGGCAGAGGCCACCGGCGACAATATATGCATCGTAAAAGACGGGGTCCTTTTGACTCCGGACCGCGCTTCGGGCGCCCTTGACGGGATCACGCGTAATACCGTCATGGACCTTGCGGTGGAAATGGGAATAAAAACGGTGGAAAAAATGATGACAAGGTATGACCTTTATACCGCGGACGAGTGCTTTTTGACGGGCACCGCGGCAGAGCTCATACCCGTGGTAAAAGTTGACTCCAGGGTTATCGGCGACGGGAAACCGGGCGTTATGATGAAAAAACTCAAGGACGCGTACCACAGCATAACAAAGACCATTGGCGTAAAAGTCCAATAAGGCCGGGGAGATGACAGGATGTATGATAAATTCACCGACAGGGCGCGCAAGGTAATTGCATTCGCCAAAGAGGAAGCGGTAAGGCTCGGCCATGATTATCTCGGAACCGAGCACGTGCTGCTCGGGATAGTCAAGGACGGAGGCGGAATCGCAGCGGCCGTTCTTGAGTCGCTTTCCATAGAACTTGACAGGCTTAAAACGGAGATTGAGGACAGGGTGATGGAGAGCCAGGGCGGAACAATGCTCGCGGGCGAAATACCTTTCATGCCGCAGACAAAAAAAGTATTTGAGCTCGCGGCCGAGGAATCACAGACCCTGGGACACAACTATATAGGCACCGAACACCTTTTGCTCGGGCTTTTAAAGGAAGGTGAGGGCATCGCGGCCAGGGTTTTAATCGAGATGGGGGTAAACTACAGGAAGGCGCGTGAAATGACCGTTAACATCCTGGGCACATCCGCTCCCGCAAAATTTTCCGCCCATTACGGCGCAAAAACATCCACGCCGACACTTGATAATTTCGGCAGGGATTTGACTTCTATGGCCAGGGACAACAGGCTCGACCCCGTTATCGGGCGCAATGACGAGATAGAACGCGTCGTCCAGATATTGTCGCGCAGGACAAAGAACAACCCGGTGTTGATCGGTGAGCCCGGTGTGGGAAAAACAGCGATAGTCGAGGGGCTTGCGCAGAAAATAATAAAAGGCGACGTGCCCGAGCTTCTTCTTAACAGGCGCGTGGTGACCCTGGACCTGGCAGCTGTTGTGGCCGGGACAAAATACAGGGGCGAGTTCGAGGAGAGGTTAAAGACAATCATTAACGAAGTAAGGCACGCGGGCAACTCCGTGATACTTTTTATCGACGAGCTTCATACCCTTGTCGGGGCTGGAGCGGCGGAGGGTGCCATTGACGCTTCAAATATGCTAAAGCCGGCTTTATCACGCGGCGAATTTCAGTGCATAGGCGCTACCACTCTTAATGAATACAGAAAACACATAGAAAAAGACGGGGCCCTGGAGCGCAGGTTCCAGCCCGTGCATGTGAAATCACCGTCAATTGACGAGACCATAGAAATTATAAAGGGATTAAGGGACAAGTTCGAGGCCCATCATAAGGTAAAATTCGGCGACGACGCGGTTGAGGCCGCGGCAAGGCTCTCGGACAGGTATATAGCCGACAGGTTTCTGCCGGACAAGGCCATTGACGTAATCGACGAGGCCGGCGCGCGCGCGAGGCTTTACGCCACGACGCTTCCGGACGATATCAGGGACATAGACAAGGAAATTGAGCATGTGACAAAGGAAAAGGAATCCTCGGTAAAATCCCAGGAATTCGAGAAAGCGGCCGGGCTGCGCGACAAGATAAACGAACTCAGAAAAAGGCGCGAGGAAATGAGGCGCAAGTACGAAACGTCAAAGGTAAAAAAGACCCCGGTGGTCAGGGCCGAGGATATTGCTTACATAATATCAAAACAGACGGGCATACCGCTTTTCAAACTTGAGGAAAAAGAATCCGAGAAACTCCTGAAAATGGAAGACGAACTTCATACGCGCGTTATCGGGCAGGACGAGGCCATAAAGGCGATTTCCAGGTCCATCCGCCGTTCGCGCTCGGGCATGTCCGACCCGAACAAACCCATAGGAACATTTTTATTTCTCGGCCCCACCGGCGTCGGAAAGACCGAGGTCGGCAGGACGCTTGCAAAGATACTTTTTGAGGACAGGGATGCCCTCATACGCATAGATATGTCCGAATACATGGAAAAATTCGCGGTATCGCGCCTGATAGGCGCGCCTCCGGGATATGTGGGCCACGAGGACGGCGGCCAGCTTACGGAAAAAGTCAGGCGCAGGCCCTATTCCGTGGTGCTTTTTGACGAAATAGAAAAGGCCCATCCGGAAGTTTTTAACATACTTCTGCAGGTGCTGGAAAACGGCAGGCTCACCGACGCGGTCGGCCGGGCCGTGGATTTTAAGAATACGGTGATTATCATCACATCAAATATCGGCTCGAAATACGCCGAAAGGTCACGGGCGCTCGGGTTCAATAAAAACGAGGACGACATATCATACGACAAAATGAAACTCAGGGTCTTAGACGAGGTAAAAAAGGTCATGAATCCGGAATTTTTGAACAGGCTTGATGAAATCATTGTGTTCCATCCGCTGACAAGGGAGGACCTGCGCCAGATAGTGGGCATAATGATCGAAGACATAACAAAAAGGCTTAACGAGAAGACCATAAAGTTAAATCTTACAGAAGGGGCCAGGGACCTGCTTATAGAGCAGGGCTACGACCCCATATACGGCGCAAGGCCGCTGCGCAGGGCCATACAAAAACTGCTTGAGGATCCGCTGGCTGAAAAAATACTGACCGGCTCCATAACCGCGGATAAAACCGTGGAAGTGGACAGGGATAATAACAGCCTGATTTTTTCCGCGAAGTAAGGCGTAAATGTCAAAGGCGAAGATGCTTAAATGAAAATTTTTAAAAGGATTCTTGTTGTTACGTCGGTTATAGCCGCCCTGCTGCTGGCTTTTGCGGTTTTTGCCCTGAAATCTGGAGTTTTCACCGCCGAAGCCAGGGATTACGTCATATCTTTTATCCATAAAAATACAGGCAAGGATATCCGCATCGGGAACATCGAACTGGGCGTCATCAATAACATAGTAGTTCACGATGTTTCTTTTCCCGTTGGCCGGACTTTCTCCGAAAAGGGGGCCTTTGTAGAGGCCAAATCCATAATAATCCGCTTCAACCTTCTTGATTTTATAACAGGGAAAAAGGATTTTAACAGGACGCTGTCGCGAATTATAGTGGATTCCCCGCTTATACATCTTGACAGGAGCAACGGCCAATTTAACCTTTCGACTTTTATATCAAGTTTCACTTTGCCTGCCGCCAAAAGCGGTTCCCCGGAAATCCCCCTTCCCGTAAACAAGATATTCATCCAGAACGGAAAGGTCATATATGACGACATGGACAACACCTTTAACTCGTATGTTGAAAATCTGTCCGGCACGGTTTTTTTGAAAACGGACCCGCTTTTGCTCAGGGTAAACGCGGCGGGGCAGACCAAGGACTCCGCCATAAAAAACATCTTTGTCGATATGGATTATTATCTTGATTCCGGAAAGTTCAGGGGCAAGGTGAAAATTAACGACGCTCCGCTGAAAGACTGGGGAGCCTACCTGATGCAGCCACGGGATTTTACGATAAACGGCGGGGAATTTTCCGCCGATGCCACGGTTTCCGGGGCGGAACTCAAACCCGGGGCCATGAAAATTTACGGCGCTTTCGGCCTCCATAACGGCGGCATAACCGTGAAGGGCGCGGTGCCCGTAAACGACATTAACGCCGACATTGAAATAAACGACGACCGTGTCTCTGTTAAAAAAGGGGAATTCAGGATTTATTCAGGGCGCGGCATTTTGTCCGGCGGAGCATCGGACATATTCACAAACCCGCGCGTCACGGCAAAAGTCGACATTTCCGGGATAAACCTTTCAGAGGCCGATCCGGTTGACCTTACCGGGACGGCAAGGGTGCGCTGCGAATTCGGCAGTTTAAAGGACAACATCACTTCAGCAATAAGCGTGACAATGCCGAAAGGCGTCATCAGGGGAATGGCCGCCAATGACGTTGTGTTGAACGGGACATTGAACAACGGGCTCTTTAAAATATCCGAAGTCTCCGGAAAAATTGGCGGGGGGAGCCTGACGGGTTCCGGGGGCATAGATTTTAAGGCGAAAAAAAATAATTTTGACATGGCCTTCCGGGCCGACGGGCTTGACGCTTCAAGCCTGACGGGCACAAAAACCATATCAGGGGCAGTGGCAATGGATTTTACCGTAAAAGGCGCGCTTCATGACCCGGCCGCTTCACTTATATTTACATCCCCGAAACTCCAGTACTCGGGCAATGATGTCGAGAATCTGACGGCAAAAATAAGCGCCGGGCCGAAAAAAATAGCCGCTTCGGCCAGGATGTCGTACAAAAAATACCGCAGCCTTTCCGCGGCCGCGTCCATGGTTATTTCCGGTGATAAAATGAGACTCGAGGGGTTGACCCTTAAAAACGGAAAAAAGCTCCTTGCGCAGGCCGAAGGCGAGATGGACAGGCGCAGCAGGAGCATGGCGGTCACAATAACCGCGAAAAATATAATGCTTTCCGATCTGGCAATTAATTTCCTGAAAGAAAAGGATATTGACGGCGCGGTTAACGGAAAGGCGTTTATTTCGGGCACGCTTGATGCCCCCGAGCTTAAGGCGGATATCTCGGCTGACGACCTTAAAATAAGGCAGAACAACTACAAACTAAGCACAAGGTTCAATATAGGCGGAAATGTCCTGACCATAAGCAGCATCAATTTTAACGATTCGCTCACCGGCGCTGGGGAATTTTCGCTGAAGAAAAAGGTATTTGACATGAATTTTAACGTCAAAGGGTTAAAAGGCGATGTTATAAGCGAAATTACGGGGTTGAAATCCCTGGATAGCTCCATAATTGACGGCAGGATTGTGATGAAAAAAGAGAGCACCGGATACGGCGGCAGTATCAATCTGTCGCTGGCGTACGCAAAAGGGATAAACCGCGGCGCTTCGCTTGATATTTCCGGTGCGGAAAATATATTCAACGTGAATTCATTTGATGTGCGCCAGAAAAAGGGGTATTTAAAGGGCGCCGGAAATTTTACAATAAAAAACGACGATACAATATCCGGAATGTTGCAGGCTGCCCTGCATGATTTCCGCATCAACGACAGCCTTCTTGCCTCCGCCGAACTCACCCATTCCTTTGAGTTTTTTCTCGGCAACGGCCAGGCGCCTGCATCGTCCACGAATGTGGTGAAGGCAAGCAAACTTGTTTTTAATTCAAAACCGCTTGAGGATGCCCAGCTTGACGTTCGCACGTCTGGCGCGGGCGTACCGGAACTTAAATTAAAGTGGGGCGGGTCATACAGCGCCTCGGGCAGCATTAATGCGTCGGGCGCCGTTCCGGTGGTGGAGGCGCAGCTGCTGCTGCATAACGCCGACCTGTTTCCGATTTACGCGATTTTGAATTCAAGGGACAGGGGGCTGCCCGATGAGGCGGTTGTAAAAGGAAATTTTAATATAAAGGGGCCGATAGACAACGCCTCTTTTTCCGGTTCGCTTTCACAGGGAACAGGGACGGTAAGCTGGCAGGGTTCCGCGGCTCTTGAAAAGAAAAAAGCGGTTTATTCCATTTCATCTTTTCTTGTAAAATACAACGCGGCCAATGTCGGCCTTAAAAATTTCCTTAATATTTTTGACGCCTCATTCAAGGACAGCGGGACATTAAACGGGTCCGGAGGGGTGGATTATACGGGCGGGAAACTGCGGTCCGGCGGGAGCGTCATTTTGACGGACGGGAGGGCGGCGGATCTGCCGTACGACAGCATTACCGCGGATTATACATACGCGGACAAAAAAGTGCTTCTTCAGAAGGCGGTTTTAAGCTACAGGGACTCATATTTAAAACTTGACGGTTCCTCGTTTGAGATCAACAGGGACAATGACTATACCGCGGACATTACTGCGCAGATGAAGGATTTTATGTGGAAGGGCAACAGGCTCGGCGGAACGGTTAATTTTAAGGGAAATATATCGACCGAAAAGAAAACAGCGTTTTCCGGCGGAATTAAATCGGATAATTTTTCCCTGAAAAAACACACATTTTCCCCGTTTGCCATAAATGTGAAATACGCCGATGACGAATTGAAATTACAGACGGCGCCTTCAAAGAACCCGGCTGTGAAAATTCTGGCCGACATACTATTCTTAAAGGACCGGATAGAATTCAGGCAGTATTACGCGGACAATCCGGACGGGGAAAGGATATTCGCGGCCCAGGGGTTCGTTTCCAGGGTAAAGGACCAGGATTCCGACCTGCAGGTGGAAATGAAGGGTTATCCGCCGCAGATGGCCAATGACCTGCTTGGCTGGGACCATACGTGGACCGGGGACGCGGCAGCGAATGTGAAAATATCCGGAAACACGGAAAAAGGGGTTGCGCTTACCATACATGTGTCGTTGAGCAACGGCTCCGTGGACAATGTGCCGTTTGACGTATTTTCGGGGCTGGTCCAGATGAAAAATGACTGGGTAATACTGGATCCTATAATGCTTTCAAAGGCCGAAAAGTATTCCGTCAACGTTTCGGGCAAAATACCGGTCCCGATGTCGGACGAGGCTACGGAAAAAATGAAGGGCGTGGAAATGGACCTGCACGCCGGCGTTAAGGGCGGGGATCTTTCACTGATAAAGTTCCTGAAATTTGTGGACGACGCGTCGGGGCCGCTTGACGCACAGCTCGACATCAGGGGAACCAAAGAATACCCTTCCGTTTCCGGAAAAGTAAGCGTAACGGGCGGGGATTTGAAATTAAAATATCTTTTCAGGGAATTAAAGAACGTTTACGCCAATGTGCTTATAAAGGACAATGTCATTGATATTTATACCATGAAGGCGGACACCGAAAACGGGACATTGAAAATAGAGAACTTAAGCCCGGACAAAAAGGGCGGATTGATGAAATTCATGAAGCCTTATGAGGTCAACTGGAAAATAACAAGCGTCGGCGACAGGGTGCGTTTTACGGATACCGATTACATGGAATTCCTGTCCGGTGATGCCGGGCTGAACCTTCAGATGACCGGGCTCATTGATTCACCGAACATCAAGGGGACCATGAACTTTGAAAACGCGAAAATAATATACCCCATAAAACTCAAGAACAAGAACGGGGAGCCTGCCGCGCTGAAAGACGACAATAATTTTGCAAAAAAAATAAACTGGGACGTTACAATATATGGCGGCGAAAACTGCAGATATTACAACAACTATTACAACAATTACGCGGATGTAACCCTTAAATTTGACAATGAAAAGCCGCTCACCATACAGGGCATGGGCGACGATATGAGATTAAACGGGGTGCTCGGTATTTCAAAGGGCACATACAGGTATATGAACACGGAGCTTTCCATGGATGATATGAAACAGTCCAGCATCACATTTGACGGAGACAGAAAACCGGTACTGGATGTGAATACCACCACGACCATGTACAAGTTTTCCCTTAATAAGGCCACGGGCGGCGGTATTGACCTGCCAAACGGAGGCGGCTCTACATCCATGCTCAGCGACTCGGACACCACGGATCTGACTATTTATGTGAGGTTCTGGGGAAGGGTCGGGGACATAAAACTTGATGTTACAAGCGAACCTCCCCTCGACCGCAACCGTCTGCTTTATATAATGACATTCGGCAAGGACGCCGACAAGGACATAACAAAGGACGACGCGCTCGCGTATGTGGATGTGCTTGTTAATAACATATTCAAAGGCGGCACGGAAATGATAAAAGGAATGGTTCCGATAGATTATTTTTCCATTAAAACAACGAATCTGACGGCGCTCGCCGGCGGATCCGGGCCGGTAAAGCCGGGCGACACCACGCGCACGGCGGCGGCGGTTGAAATGGGAATAGGGAAAAATCTCGGGCAGAAATGGTACGGCGAATACAAGGTAAAGGTAAATGACCCGACGAACCAGGCCGGACAGCTGGCCGTGGAGCACAGCCTTAACGCGGAATACTCGATTGACAACAGGTCCAAATTTATCATATCGGGAAGCTACGGGGCCAATATGGACCAGTCCTCGCCGATAGGCGCGATAGTGACACCGGGAGTGGACATCTCCGCGAGATACCAGGTGAATTTCCCCATGGGAAGCTGGAACGACAAGCCGACGCCGACGCCGGTGCCGACGCCGAAACCATCGCCGACGCCCACGCCGGGGGAGTGATTTGGGGAAATTTAAAAGTTAAAAGGGAGCAGAGGGGCAGGGCAAGCGCGGCAAACAGATAGTGAATCACGCCCCCGGTTCGTAAAAAAGGAACAGGTGTAAAATATGGAACCCGATATAAAAAAAGCTATTAGCCTTATAAAAAACGCAAAACACCTGACCGTGCTCACCGGAGCTGGCATTTCCACACTCTCCGGCCTGGCTGATTTCCGCGGGGAACACAACCCCATCTGGGATAAATTTCCCCAGGATAAGGTATTTGATTCGGAATATTTCAGGCGGGATCCATCGCTTTTTTACGGTTTTTTAAGGGAAATAATGCAAAAAGAATACATGCCCAATATCGCCCACATCGCGCTTAAAAAGCTCGAGGACGCCGGCATATTGAAGGCCGTCATCACCCAGAACATAGACGGACTTCACCAGAAAGCCGGGTCTAAAAAGGTCTACGAACTTCACGGCTCGATATTCTCCAATTACTGTGTGGAATGTTCCGCCGCGTATTCCATGGACGCGCTTATGGAAAAACTTCGCTACCAAAAAGTACCGCTCTGCGTGTGCGGCGGGATAATCCGCCCCGGGATAGTATTTTACGGCGAACAACTTCCGGTGGAAAATATGGAGATGGCAATATATCACGCGTCAAGGTCGGACCTGATGATAGCGGCGGGGACGTCGCTGACCGTTCAGCCGGCGGCATACATGCCGGAATATACTCTGAAAAACGGCGGAAAGATAATAATGGTAAACAGGGGTTCCACATACCTCGACGAAAGGGCCGGGATGGTATTCCCGGAGATAAAGGAATTTTTCGGGGCGCTCGAAGAGGAACTTTGACATTTTTTGTATGAACAATTTATTCCGTGCGCGAATTACCGCAAATGAATAATTTCTTCCTTATAATAATAAATAATAATATTCAGCCGCGCCGGGCAAATTTTTTATTAATATATGGCAACATTTCAAAGAATATAATGTCCAAATGTATGTAACTTGGGAATGGCGAAAAACAAGAAAAAGCGCGAAATATAGCGGAAATAGAAAAAAAATAAATTAAAAAAAACGTTCTTTAACAGAATAAGGGCTGGTTAATCGCTTAAACTTGAACTGGTTCAAATGATGCTTTTTATTGACTTTAAAGCTCATTTTGAACTATACTTTAGATGGAAAAGGGAATGTATGTTTTACGAAGAAGGGGTTAAAAAAATGAATCTCTTACTTGGATGCAGGGAATTTTCAAAACGGGTTTCTTCCGCAGGGCAGTTCAAAACCGCAGGCCTTATTCTTATTGCCATAATACTCCTATTAAACGCTTCACCTGTAAAGGCCGCTACATGCGTGCCGCAGAGCGCGGTGTTGTGCGCGGCCATTGATGACTGGGCCAATATTTATATCAACGGGCAATACATAAATTCATACACATACTGCGACGTCAGCTGGGCGTGCGACCCCCAGTGTTATTCGCTTACTCCGGCCCAGGTTGCGCTTTTGACCCCCGGAAGCAACGATATAGCGGTTTACACCCAGAATACAAACTGCTGCGAATTGTGGGCCTCATGGTCGCTGTCTATCACATGCGCGGACGGCAACCAGGCCCTGATATCAAGCAACAGCCAGCCGGTGAGCATGTATTATGATTCAACATGCGCGGGAACAGGGCCGCCAACTCCAAATCCTTCACCAACTCCGGTCGGTGGTCATAACTGGTATGAACTCAGCTATACGCCCGTACCTACGTGGTCGGTGCCGGTCGTAATGAGCGGGAAAAAATACGGAAAAAGGCTCGACGATCCTGTTACTGGAAATGTTCTTCCGGCATTAAGCTACCAATCGACGATGGACACCGCCTGTGGCGCGCTCTGGTTCAGGCAGCCTTTTACCCTGACCGAAGTTCCAACACCCATGCCGCCGAATCTTACAATAACCAAATCGGCGAATCCATCTGCAAATATAGGGCAGACACCGCCGACAACCGTCACATTTACCCTTCACATATGCAACACGGGCGGCGGGACGCAGGGGAATCCCGTGGTAATTAACGACACGTGGACTAACCCGAGCGACTCGTGGAGTTATTACTCGCCGGGTTCCTACACGGACCCGTTATTCGGGGAAATTGATTATTCCGGAACGAACCCGAATGCCACAATAACATTTGCGAACGGCTTTAACGCGAATACTTGTTATGATTATGTTTACACACTCATCATGTACAGCGGAGTGCCGACATTCTGCATAAACTGGTCAAATGCCGCCACGCTTAATTATCTTTCCGTGCCGGTTGCCACGGCTTCGGTCGGTCTGACGGATTACTGCCCGCCTCCGCCGAGTTTTACGCTTACAAAATCGGCGAGTACCACCACCGTAAACGGGCCGAACCAGAACATTACTTTTACCATGCACCTTTGTAATACGGGCGGCGTCGCATGGGCGGGGACAATGACCCTTTTTGACGACATGAGTTCCGCACCCGGAGGCAACGGGGCGTGGCAGTACACGGGGCCTTATTACGTGGGGGCGCCCGCTACCGGGATAAACAATTACAGCACTTCGGGTTCATCAAATGTGCAGAGGACATACGCGATAACCTTCCAGCAGCCGGGATTTACCGGCTGTATTGATATTCCGTATTATGTTAATTCGACGAATAATAATTACGGCTGCGGCCCGTGGTATAACGCGGCTTACGCCAGTTATTACACATCGCCTACGATAGTTTCGACCGTCAATATGAATAATTACTGCTCGCCGACATTTACGCCAACGATGACATACACTTATTCACCCACAAAGACATTTACCTCTACGAGAACGGTAACCAACACGCTTTCACCGACATTTACAAATACAAATACGGTTACTTTAACCCAGACAGTTACATTTACTCCGACCGTTACACAGACACTGCCGCCCATGATTATCGGGCTGACAAAGACCGAGGATAAAACAGTTGTGATGCTCGGGGACAATGTGCAGTACTGCCTTAACTATCAGAACAACGGTTCGAGTTCTTCAACATTCAACCTGTGGGATACGATACCTTATCCGATGAGTTTTGTTTCGTGCACCGGAGGCTGTACCCAGTCGGGCAGCCTTTTGATATGGACCGTAAATAACCTTGCCGCCGGGAACTCGGGAAGCGTCTGTTTTACTGCCAAGGTAATTTCCCTGCCGTTCTTGATGGAATTCAGGGATTATATGGCTTGGATATTTGACAGGAAAAAATATATGAGCTACTGCGGGGCGATTCCGCAGAGGGAATGATTATTTAAGAAGGAGAAAAGGCCATGAAAAAATTCGGGCGCGTATTTAAAGGTGTTACAGCGCCTGTGGCCTCAGTAAACTGGTTAAAGCGTTTAAATGAAATTAAAGTGATTTTAATAGCAGTTTTGTTTTTATCCATCACAGCCGCCGGGTTATTGGCGGTATCAACCGCGCAAAATCTTGTTGTATCGCCCGGAACCGTAAATGCCGGCCAGAATGTCACGCTGACCTTTCAATACATGGGTACGAACGGCGGATGCAAAACAGCCTATTTTGTGGCAATGTCAAACCAGTGCGCACTTCAAAGCGAAAATTCCGGAAACCAGCAGGCTGTGCTTGTAAACGAAAGTGGGATAAATATAGCCTACAGCCATACAACACAGGTAAGCGGAGGAAGGCAAAACGGGGGAAACGGGGACAGTACATGGCACAACTCAACTACGCTGGATCCGAATATTTATATGACAGTACCGGGGTCATTTACGCCGGGAACATATTATTTAATACTCGCAGTAAAGGACTGCAATATATATTTAAATCCCAACGCGTCTATTGACAATTCTTATTGCGTTTCTTTTGTTGTGGCGCCTCCGGGGTCCCCGACATTCACACCAACTTATACAAATACAATGACGCCCAGCATTACCGCCACCGGGGTGCAGAACACAGGGGAGTGGAATTATGGTTATTCCAATCCCGTCGGGCTTGTGGTCATAACGGCTACGCCGACACTTACGCAGTCTTTCACAATGACTTATACCCCCACATATACCCAGACAAATTTATCTACATATACACAGACTTACACGCCAACTTATACAATCACATTTACACCGACATATACCAGGACTTTTACGCCGACATATTCATCAACATATACGTCAACTTATACCATGACATTTACATCCACATATACACCGACATATACGCCGACTTACACGCAAACATTTACATTAACGCTCACCACATCGCCGACATTTACGCCCACGGATACGCCGACCTACACCCGCACGTATACACCAACCTATACACCCACTTACACGCAGACTTTTACAAAGACATACACGCCGACAGATACATCCACATATACCCAGACATTCACATCGACATATACAACGTCGCCGACAGATACGCCGACCTACACGCCCACATACACACTGACTTTTACGCCGACCTTTACCTCGACTTACACACAAACTTTCACGCTGACATTCACGCCCACTTACACGCAGACATATACCAGAACTTATACTCCTACTTACAGTCCGACATATACGCAGACCTTTACGTCGACATATACAACATCGCCCACGGATACTCCGACATACACATCAACTTACACCCAGACATATACTCTGACAAATACTCCGACGTATACCCAGACATCAACAAAGACATTCACGGCGACCGACACACCTACATACACCCAGACATTCACGTCGACATTCACGACGTCGCCGACTGACACACCTACAGATACGCCGACTTACACACAGACCTATACATCAACTTACACATCCACATATACACAAACGTATACCAGAACCTACACGCCGACATATACTCCGACTTACACGCAGACTTTTACGTCGACATATACCACATCGCCGACTGACACACCCACATTCACATCAACTTACACCCAGACATATACTCTTACAAATACGCCGACATATACACAGACATCAACACAGACATTTACGGCCACAGACACACCGACATATACCCAGACATTCACCTCAACATTCACGACGTCGCCGACCGACACGCAGACAGATACGCCTACTTACACGCAGACGTATACATCAACTTACACATCCACATATACACAAACATCAACAAAGACATTTACAGCAACTGATACACCGACATATACCCAGACATTCACATCGACATTCACGACGTCGCCGAC
>PLPI01000081.1 GCA_003159495.1 candidate division FCPU426 bacterium
AAGCGTGGTCATGGTATATAACCGCGACCTGATAAACGCGGTCTTTGGAGGAAGTTCAAGCGTGTATTACGGATTTACCGCGGCCACAGGCGGGTCCAACAACCTGCAGTATGTATATGAAATAGGCTGTGCCATGCCGACTTTTACCCAGACTTCCACTTGTACGGCAACGCAGACAATTACTCCGGCGGCAACCTTAAGTTCCACGCTGACTGTCACGGTAACAAATACTCCTTCTTCAACGACCACATATACCAGGACAAATATAGCTACTGATACGATTACAAACACCCAGACGGTTACTGTTACATCCCTGAACACAACGACCGAAACACCCACAATTACGCCTGCCGGCACAAAAGCATCCACTTTAACAATCACTCCGACAAACTCATTCGCGCCGACAGGCACGCTTACGAACAGCCCGACATTTACTGCAACATGGATGTGGTCACAGACATTGACACCGGCGGCTACATTTACGGCAACACAGTCAGCCACGCCGTCATTTACATCTACTCTGGTCATGACCGCCGAGCCGACGGCAACACTCTCAGTTACCCCTTCGGCAACAATATCTCAGACCATATCAGTCACAATAACATTTACAGTCACGCAAAGCAAAACTTCGCTGCCGATAATTACAACTTCAGCCACTCCTGCGCAAACTTTTACGGCGACTTTAACGCCTCAAATAACGATAACCGCAGCGCCCGGGCCGGACATACTGGTTTATCCGGACCCATATGATCCCGGCGACAGCTTACCAATGCATGTATTTTTCAACTGCGCAGCAGGCACCGTATCAATAAAATTACAGCTCTGGTCAAGAGCGTACAGGCTGATAAGGCAGTATGAAACTTATGTTTCAACGCCGGAAACAACGCAGGGGAAAATAGATATGGACAAATCTTTTTTTGAAAATTTGTCCAATGGAATTTATTATATTAAGGCGGATGCAACCGACGGCAACGCGGGGCATGCCGTATCAAAAATAAAAATGCTTGTCATATTAAGAAAAAGATAAGAGGCCATGCCTGGAAAAAAGCGAACCAAGGAGTGGGAATTCAATGCGTGCATGGCTTAAGTTTATAATTCTTGCACACTGTTTGTTGATATTTGGCGGCTCTTTTTCATTTGCCGCATCCTGCACAAAAAGACTTCTGGCATACTATGCCTATTGGAATTCAAATTATCGTTCTGATAAAATACAATATTCAAAATTAACCCATATTTGTCATGCTTTTGCGGAACCAAACGCTGACGGGACTTTATATCTGGATCCCGGCCCGCCCGCATTATTGGAACCCGCGCTAATTACGAATGCCCATGCAGCCGGCGTTAAAGTTTTAATATCCATAGGTGGGGCATCCTCTGCCGGGCAGCCGCCTGATTCTACCTTCAGGACCATATCTCAAAGCGCGGCGTTAAGAACGGCTTTTGCGAATAATATAGCGTCATTTTGTTCCACATACGGATACGACGGCGTTGACATAGACTGGGAGATGCCGGGGGCCATGGATCCCACAAATCCCGGCGCGGCAGACAGGGCCAATTTTGATCTGCTGATACAGGCAATAAGAACGGCTTTTAATTCAATAAATACTTCATGGTTAATCTCTATTGCAACTTCGTCGGATAACTGGGGGGCGCAGTGGCTGGACTATCCGGTTCTAAATAATTATGTGGATTTTTACAATGACATGACTTATGACATGCATGGCAGTTGGAATAGAACCATGGGTTATAATGCGCCGCTTTATCAGGGCAACTACTCTGAAGACAATCTTTGCGGCCAGACATGTATGGACTATATTATGACGACAAGGGGCGTTCCGGCCGAAAAGGTAAATATGGGGATACCGTTTTACGGACAATATTTTCCAGGGTCTAATGTTCTTTTTTACACATGCGGCAACTGTTCCACAACCCAGGCAAATTACAGCGCGATAGCGCCGCTTATCGGCAATGGATGGACCTATCACTGGGACGCCGCATCCCAGGTCCCTTATTTGACGAATAATACAGGCCCGGGGATTTATTCATACGATGACGCACAGTCAGTGGGGCTCAAAGCTGTTTATGCGTTAAACACAAGAAATACCGGCGGGATATTTATGTGGGACCTGTCCGAGGACTATATGGCCGCCGGCAACGAGCCGCTTCTTGATGCAATGTACACAAAATTCAGCCAGTTTTGTACGGGGAATTCCCCGACATTTACGCCGACTTTGACGTATACTTCAACATTGAACCCGACATTGTCATTCTCGCAAACGCCAAGTTTAACAAATTCACCGACATATTCTGTCACTAAAACAATTACTGTTTTTCCGACAGCGACCATTACATTCACTGCCACACAGACTCCTGCGAGCTCGGCGACCTGCACGGCCACTTTGCCTGTTGCGACTTCAACGGTAACATCAACGGCAACAGAAACAAAAACAGCGACAAGCACTGTAACGGTTACAAATACAATGACACAAACGGCAGTAAATACGCAAACCTGTTCTCCTACAACGACAAATACCGCTCAAAATTCAGCTACCCGGACTCCGACAGCCGTCGGTTCTCCGACCGCGTTACTTACAAGCATGCCGACTGCGACAGCATCCATGACTGCAACCCTGACATGGACAAATACACTGGTAAATACTTTTACATTTACTGCCACGCCTTCAAATACTGTCCAGTTTGCTTCAACGAGTACCTTTACGCCGGATAGCACATGGACTATTACGGCCACAAATACCGCTACGACAATTCCAGCAGATACGCCCACTCCGACGGAAACAAAAACACAGGGCGGCAAGCTTGAGATACTGGAGCCATTGGCGTATCCGAACCCGGTCAGCGGGATTGATAATATGGGAATGTATATCAGCTTTAATCTTGCGGTAAGCGCAGCAAATATAAAGTTCAGGCTCTTTACCGTCGCCTGCAGGTTCGTACGGGAAGCCTCGTTTACGCCGGACCGGGTAAAAGGGAACCTGGCGGCCGGAACCAACATAATTACAATATCCCCGGAATATTTTAAAGGATTGGCAAACGGCGCCTACTATTATATCCTGACTGCCGAGGCAGTCGGCGGGAGTACTGCTTCTTCCGTGTGCAAAGCGATTATAATAATAGTAAGATAATCAAATTCACCGTCCTTACCTGCCTTACATTTATGGTAATAAAAAACTTTTATCATATTTTTGTCATGTACGCAGAAAATGTGTTATAATTTTCCCGAAAAACAATACATCAACTGCCGGACTTGATGCCCTGTGCATTATAAAAATACCGGACCGGAAGGTGCGCGAATGGATACGCTTCATTTTACTTTTTTTATCTGGCTTGTCGGCATTGCCGGGGGATTGCTGGGGGCTATGACCGGGCTCGGCGGCGGTGTGATTATAATACCGGTTTTGACTCTTTTGTTCGGGGTGGACATCAGGTATGCGATGGGCGCATCACTTATTTCGGTAATAGCCACATCATCGGGAGCCGCTTCCGTGTTCGTCAGGGAAGGTTTTAGCAATATAAGGGCCGGGATGTTTCTTGAAATGGCCACGACTGCAGGGGCGATAATAGGGGCTTTATTGACGGCAATGTTTGCGCCGGCGTTGATAGCGGTAATATTTGGGCTGATACTTTTGTTTTCCGCATATTTGTCCCTTAATCCGCCTGCCGACAGGGTCGACCGCCTGCCTGACAGTTTTACCGCGCGGTTTCGCATGAATGGAAGCTATCCTACGGCTGAAGGAAAAAAAGAATATTCTGTACATAATGTGACAGGCGGTTTCAGCCTGATGTTCGCGGCAGGCGCGTTGTCAGGGCTTCTCGGGATAGGTTCCGGCGCCATGAAGGTGCTGGCCATGGACAGGGTAATGCGCATGCCTTTTAAGGTTTCCACCACCACAAGCAATTTCATGATAGGCGTTACCGCGGCGGCAAGCGCCGGGATATACATAGCCAGGGGATATATAGAGCCGCCCCTTGTGATGCCGGTCATACTCGGAGTGTTGCCCGGCTCCATGCTCGGCGCGTTTATACTCCGGAAGGCGCCGTCAAAAAAACTTCGGATGGTATTCGCCTTCGCCATACTGGCCCTGGGGCTTGAAATGTTATACAAGGGCTTTACCGGGAGGTTTTGATGGAAGAAAAAAAGCTTGCAATTTCTGATGAAAAGCTTGAGGTCTTCATAAGCAATATACTGCGCGCCGGAGTGGCTCTTTCGGCGGTTTTTATGCTGTCGGGCGGAGTCTTTTATCTTGTACAAAACGCTTTTGCTCCGGCGCTTTACCACACATTCGCTGCGCGGCCGGGTGAACTTTTGAACCTGCGCGGAATGGCCGCCAATATACGCGCGTTCAACAACCTTGGAATAATGCAGCTCGGACTGCTTATTTTGATAGCGACGCCTGTCATAAGGGTAGTGATGTCGCTGGCGGTATTCGTGATACAGCGTGACAGGCTCTATACCGCGGTAACGTTTATCGTGCTGGGCATATTGATGTATTCCATATTCAGGGGCTGAGTCCGGAAAAACTCCATAAGCCTCATACATATTGTGATTTCCGGATAAGTATTTCATATTGCAATATGTTTCACCATGTGGTAAATTATTTGTCACTACTCTTGAAAGGAGAAGTCATGAAAAAATTCTTGGTTTTAACAGCAGTTCTGGTTTTTGTAGTAGCAATTGGTTGCGCAAAGAAAGGCGGAGCCACAGCCGCGACGGTTAACGGAAAGGTCATCACAACACAGGACCTTGACGATGAAATCGAATCGCTGCCTTCGCAGTACAAGATGTTTGCCCAGTCGCCGGATATGAAGAAAAAAATACTAGACAACCTCGTCATCAGCGAACTCTTGATACAGGAAGCACAGAAAGAGGGGATACTTGACAAACCCGACGTCCAGAAAAAGATTGCGGATTATGAGGCTTCAATAAAGCAGGAAGTGGACACACAGATAGCCGGCCTCCAGAGACAGAAAGACAAGGCGGCTGACATCGCAAAGAGGGAAACGGTCATCAAAGAGCTCCTCTCCACGAAGGATTTCAAGGACCAGCCCGTAACAGACGCGGAAATTAAACTGTCATATACGCAGTATGTGGCTTCGATGAAGAAACAGGACCCGAAGGCAAAAGTTGACCCGCTCGACAAGATAAAAGATGACATCAGGACGTCGCTTGCAAGGCAGAAGTGGCTTGATTCGCTCAAGGCCAAGGCGACAATTTCGGTAAATGATTCGGCTTTTGCATCCGCGGCGCCCGCGGGAATGCCGGCAATGCAGCAGCAGGCGGCGGGCTCGCAGCCTGAAACCGTACAGGTTTCGGCTCCGAAACCGGCAGCGGCGGCACCGGCGGTTAAAAAGTAATTAATGCGTTCATTTTTATATGTTATTATTGCCGCACTGGCCGTGATCACGGCCGGTTGCGGCAATAATACATTAAACGCGCCCGTCGCGGTGGTCGACAAGCACAGCATAACCGTCGGGGAGTTTGAGTTAAAGGCAAAACTTTACGGCCTTTCGATATCCACGAAAAAAGAGGCGGGGCAGTTTGTCAACCTTCTTATAAACGACTTCCTTGTGCTGGAAGAGGCTAAAAAGCAGAAAGTCTCTTTTACCGGGGAAGAGATGAAAAAGGAAATAGAAAATTTCGCCCCGGATTACGCCTCACCCGAGACAAAAAAAGAGCTCAGGGCCGTCGGCATAAAATACGGCCAGTGGCTC
>PLPI01000104.1 GCA_003159495.1 candidate division FCPU426 bacterium
AAAATGAATGTTTTATTGATAAATCCAGGCTGGATGATACGTGAAGGAAACATATGGAAGAAAATATCCGGTTCTATGCCTCCCCTCGGAATCGCGTATATAGCCTCATACCTTGCGGCCAAATCCATCAATGTGCGCATAATAGACGTTCAGGCCGAAAAACTTCCCGTCGAACAACTGCTTGATACCGTAACCGGTCCCCCTGATTATATTGGCATAACAGCAACGACCATGACCGTCAAGTCTGCCCTGGCTACAGCCTCTTTGTGCCGGGCCAGGTTCCCCTCCTCTAAGATTACTATGGGAGGCGTCCACCCCACAATTATGCCCGAGGATGTATTGATCAGCCCTGATGTTGATTATGTCATACGCGGCGAGGGTGAAATACATTTTTTCGAGCTCATAAGCGGATTGGAAACGGCCTCCATTAAAGGGTTATCCTATAAAAAAGACGGGAAATTTATCCATAATCCGGATGGTGCGCTTATCTCCGACCTTGACTCACTTCCTTTTCCGGCTTACAACCTTTTGCCTGTAAAAAATTATGTCCCCACACTGGGGTCGTATAAAAGGCTTCCCGCGATAAGCATAATTACGACGCGCGGCTGTCCCGGAAAATGTACATTCTGTCTCGGCTCCTATCTGGGCGGAAAAGTCCGCATGCATTCAACGCGATATATAATAGACGAAATTAAAATGCTCATCAGGGATTACGGAATAAGGGAAATATCATTTTACGACGACACATTCACGGCATACAGGAACAAGGTCCGTGATTTTTGCAATATTATAATCGAAGAAAAGATAGATATAACATGGTCCTGTTTTGCCCGCGTTGATTTTGTCGACGGGGATATATTAAGGTTAATGAAAGCATCCGGGTGCCACCAAATAATGTACGGCATTGAATCAGGCAGCAATGAGATACTCAGGAACATAAAAAAGAAGACATCGCTGGAAAAAGCCGTTGAAATTGTCGCCATAACAAAAAAAATCGGCATCGAATGCAGGGCGGCATTTATGCTCGGCAATCCCGGCGAAACACTGCAGACAATGAAACAGACCCTTGATTTTGCAAAAAGACTCGACCCGGATATAGCGTTATTTAATATAACAACCCCGTATCCCGGCACTGAAATGTACGATTGGGCCGGCAAAAACGGCTATTTAAAGACAAAGGACTGGTCCAGATATGACCTGTCAACCGCAGTAATGGAACTGCCCGGCCTGAAATCCGTGGAAGTCGAGGAATTTTACAAAAAAGCACATCACGAGTTTTACGGCCGGCCGTCATACCTTATAAAAAGGCTCTTTAAAATAAGGTCGTTTAATGAGTTGCTCATCGCGGTAAAGGGCGCAATAGCCGTTTTTTCAAGATAATATAAATTCGCGGTTTTACGGCCTGAGCATATCGTAGGTAACCGGCATAAATTCCCTGTGTTTTGTATCCTTATACATAAATCTGACAGTTGAACCCGGGTCCCACAAGTTTGAAATATAAGTATACGGAGAAGTTATGATAAGTTTTTTCATTCCTTTATCTAACTTGATTTGCGTAAAATGTTCAACTCCATTTTCTTTTTTGTAAACAACCGTTCCATCAATCGTTATTAAGGCGTCATACAGGGTATGCATTTTGAACGAATAAATATCGTTGGAATTTATATAAATTTTTCCATTCCATTCAATATCATAACCGTTATTTGTTGTAAAAGCATAAGCAGGCCTCTGTTTGTAATAATACGTCCTGTAATCAATGGAAGGCTCAAGCTCCCTGTATATAATCCTTCCTTTATTCCTGTAAGTCGTTATAAGTCCGAATATTTTTTCCGAATCAATAAGATATTTTCTGTCGATTGCGCTATAATTGGTCTCTGCCGCGCTTTTCCACAGAAGTGAAAATTCCCCGGTTTTTTCATTCCCGAGAGTTATCCTTATACTGTGCAGCCCTTTATAGAGTTCCTCTCCGCCTTTAACCCTGGAGCCGTCTATGAACAAATCTCCGGGGGCCCCTACAAACTTAAAATCGTAAACGCCGTAATCAGGGACTTCGAGCAGGCCGCTGATAACTGCGCTGCTAAAATCCCCCGTCTTTACGGGAAAATAAACCTTTTTCATCTCTGGTTTTTCCCCGGACCTAAAAAATTCTCCATTCAGGTTGAACGTGTCGTTTATATCCTGTTGGCTTATTTCAGCTCTTGCAAGCCTCACAATCTTGACGTCATTATCGTAAACGGAGAACCACGCGTATATGTAGTTCATAGCAATGGTTTTGTCGGGGTATTTCCACTCATAGCAATATTTTATATTTGAAGTCGTGTCCAGAAACCAGAAATTTGGGTCCCATAGCACCTTAACCTTCGCGTTTGGGAAATACTCCCTGTAAATAGGGAACATTTTATAATAAATACCCTCGCCTATTATGGTCGCCGGCCTTGTTCCGTATACCGTTGAAAGGTCAAACAGGGAAACGTCATAGCTAGTCACATATTGCTGAAAATATGGCGAAGAAAGCTCCTTTTCCATGCCATAATAATAATTCGAATTGAAAAAAGGCGATATTAAAATATTTCTGCCTGTATTATTTATCATATATTCCGCATTGAGCCTGTCATCATACCTGTAATATGTCTGTGTATGTGGGTCGTTCGGAAAAAGTATAAAATAATTCCTTATGTTATAAAAAGAAAACCACGCTATGAAATACGCTGCGCATAAAAAGGCAGCGAGCTTCAGGTATTTGGGCCACAAACTTTCGAGTTTGGCTATCACTCTTTCCACGCCGAGAGATACCACAATGATAACCGCCGGTATGGCAAGAACCGTCCTTGCCGGATATGGATCCTCTACGCCCAGCCGCGACAGGAATCCCGGCAATAACCCGAACAACACCCATAATATCACGAAAGAACTTGATGATTTTTTCCAGGTGAATATCAGGTATCCGGCGCCGGATATGGCGGCAAAAGCGGTGAAAGCGTCAAAGAACGGCTTTTGCGGAAGGTTGTGGCAGTAACCGTTGGCGGATATGGTCATGAACATCTGAATGTTTCTGATGATATTTTCTGTCAGCGCCGTTATCTTTTCGGTCAATGAGGGATAATTTTTCAAAAAATTCATCCCGTTCATGCGCAGAAAGTAAAGGTCCGGATGGGAAAATATATAATTTATTACCGGAAGGAATATAAGGAACATCGTAAAAATCATGAGCGCGATTCCCTTCCAGTTCGATATGATCATACGCCTGGTTTCGGCCCGTACGTACATCAGCGCTATCCAGGCAAATATTGCGAACGGCGCGGCCTTGCCGGCGCTGTAAAAACAAAGGTCCATGCTCAATACTATGCCGGATATTATAAAATACCTGTTTTTTCCGCTTTTAACGGCCTTGAAAAAAAAGTAATACGACGCGGCTGCGAAAGCCGGGACGTGTATCCACAGAAGCGCGTTCCTGCTGTAAAAAACCATCATAAAAAAAGTCGATAAGAGCATTGCCGTTATGACCGCGGCTCTTCTGTTGAATATTTCCTTTACAAGCATATAAACAAATACAAGCCCCGCCGCGCCCGTAAAAACCGAGAACCACCTGCCCGTGATTATGGTGGTGCCGAAAACCTTGCCCAGCATGGCAAGCATCCAGTAGTACAAAAGTGTCATACCATTATATCCCTGAGAATCCAGGACAACCGGCATGATATCGCCTTTTCCCAGTGAAGCGGCCATGTTTATGCTTAAAACTTCGTCTCCATGAAGACCGGGCGGGATGTCCATAAGCTTATAGCCGAGAATAACAAGCGCCGTTCCAAATATCAGTATTGGAAAAATAATATCATAAAAAACCGACTTTTTATCCTGAGTTTCAATGGAGTCATAATCCGATCCCGCGCCCGCCCAGCCAAAAAGCAGAGCGCCGGTAAAAAGTGTTATCATGGATATCCTAATATTGAATGCCTGCAGATAAATAAACGAATAATAATATAAATAAAGGGCGCATGCTATCATGACAATGGATATTATCCTGGCTGACACCTTTAATTCCTGCGGCGGGATGGATGTTTGAGACCCTTCGTTTTCTCCAATGCCCTGTTTTAAGACCAGGAGCAGCTGAAGCGTCAGAAAAACATATGAGGTTACGGCTAATACTGGATGGGAGGATTTTATAAAAAATACCCCGAGAATTGCTAGTAAAAGGGCAGCCGATGCCCTGAACAAAAATGTTTTTTTCGAAACCGGAGCATATACCGCATACGTTACGTTAAATTGCCTCTTATCGCCATCAAATGTATAAAAACACGAAAAAATACCTGCAATTCCAAAAATAAAAAACAATAGCGCTTTAATCACCGCAGCGCCGCGGTATAGCATAAAACCATGGTTAAGTATGACAAGTGAAGCGGTGAATATGCTTACCCTGAAAGCCGCAAGTGAGATGTCCCGGGATAAATCCTTACCGTCGCCGGCAGTTCCACGGACAAGTCCCTTAAAGTATAATCCGCCCACAAAAAGCAGGGCCGCTTTCATGACAACTAAAAGATCACCCATATTAACAGGTTGTTTTACAAAGAATAAAAAAGCCGCAAATAACAAAACTATTATTGAAACAAATCCAATTGTTTTTTTTAAACCCATAATTCACAGCCTCAAAGTTTTTTATTTTACAACTATTTTTATCAGTTACTGTTTCTTCTTGCCAAAAAATCCTTTTGCAGCCAATAATTATACAACATGCCATAAATTTTGACAAATATTAAAAACATTATTATCTCTGTTATGATTTTCATGGTTTGACTTTGTATGTCCTTTTTGTTATTATAATAAAGATGCATATGCTTATTTGGGAGAATATATAAATGAAAATACTTTCCATAATTATGCCTGTGTTCAACGAAGAAAAAACCATCTTTGACGCGGTCAAAGCGGTAAAAAAAGCGTCTCTTCCCGGCCTTAAAAAACAGATAATAATTGTTGACGACGGCTCTACCGACGGCACCGGAAAAATACTTAAAAACCTTTTGCGCAAAGACAAAAAACTTAAAATAATCTTTATTCTTTCCAACAGAGGCAAGGGAAATGCCGTAAGAGAAGGCATCAAGTGTGTCAAAGGCGATTACACCGTCATTCAGGATGCGGACCTGGAATACGACCCCGTCGATTATCCCGGACTTCTGGAGCCAATAACCTCCGGCAGGGCCGATGTTGTTTTTGGTTCAAGGTTCACCGGCCGTCCCCACCGTTCTTTTTTGTTCTGGAACTATGTGGCAAATAAAATTCTCAACATTGTAGCCAATTTCCTTTATAACACGCTTCTTACGGATATGGAAACATGTTATAAGATGTTCCGTTCGGAAGTGCTGACGGGCCTTGACCTCAAATCAGACGGTTTTGAAATCGAACCTGAAATAACCGCTAAAATCCTTAAAAAGCACTGCAGGATATATGAAGTTCCCATTAATTTTTATGCCCGGGGTTATTCTGAGGGGAAGAAAATAAAGGCCATAGACGGAATAAGGGCCCTGTGGGCCCTTATAAAATACCGTTTTTAAAACAATATATTTTTATTTTTTGCTCTGTATCGTCATCTTTAATGTTTTTATTGTCGTGCTGCCCAGGTTGTCCTTTATCTGGAAAACCACCACATACAACCCTTCTGCCGCGTCTGCGCCGTCATTGGAAGTCAAATCCCATGTCACAAAGCCCGTCTGCATGTCCGCGGTCCACTGCCTCACGAGTTCCCCGGCAATGTTGTAAACGTTAACCGACATTGTCCCCATTGTGCTCCCCGGGACCCAGACAAACTTCACCTGTTTTGCGATGGTTTTCGCGCCCACATAAGGGTTGGGCCATATCTCGACATTGCCGCTGAATTTGCCCGACTGTGTCAATATCTCGACTGTTTTTGAGGCAACCGTGGTCTTACCCTGGTTCGTCACCAGGTTTACCTGGACCTCATATGTGCCGCTCTGCACCAGGTTTCCCTGGTCGGTCAACCCGTTCCAATTTACATAATCACTAAGGCCGTTGCCGTAAATTATGGTAACTGTATTGCCCGTGCTGTCAATGGGTATGATATTAGGAACCTTCAGCGTCAACTGAGTGGCGCTTACGTCCTTATAAATTATCATATTTGTCACCTTTTCGCCGGCGCTGTTGTAAATGTCCACTTCCGCGTACTGGCTGACGTTAAGCACATTTATCTGTTTTATAACTACATTTGTATGTCCATAACCGTCTGTCTGCTCGAACTTTATATAGTATACTCCGGAAGCCGCCTGCTGATTGGCATTCGTAGAGGAATTCCAGAAATATGAAGTGTCAAGCTGGCCCAATGGCGTTGATGGTGTCTGAACTCCGGGAAGCAGTATCTGCAGTGAATTATCGCTGGTCATGGCGCCGTTTGCGGGCTGGTTATTTATGAGAAGGTCAATGTCACCGAGCATTTCCTCGGTTGGCGTCGATACAATGGTTTTGACAAGCTCTCCCGCCTCGTTATAAACACCGATAGTAAGCACATAAGGGAAAGGCGGCGGTGTCGGCGTTATGGTCGGCGTATTTGTGTATGTATATGTCGGCGTAAATGTGGGTGTCGCAGTATATGTGAATGTTGGAGTGTCGGTCATGGTGAATGTGGGTGTATCAGTCCTTGTATATGTAAAAGTCGGCGTATCCGTCATAGTATATGTGTCGGTTGATGTAGGTGATGCAGTGTAAGTCGCGGTATAAGTCGGCGTATCCGTGGGACTTTGAGTATTTGTGACAGTCGGCGTATCCGTGGCTGTCGAAGTCTCGGTATAAGTCATGGTATATGTCGGAGTATCCGTCGGGCTCTGTGTGTTTGTCACAGTATATGTGTCCGTGTAAGTAGGCGTGGCGGTAAATGTATATGTAGCCGTATAAGTCGGCGTGTCCGTGGGCGTGTCTGTCGGTGATGTAGTATCTGTAAAAGTTGGTGTTGCCGTATATGTCGGTGTCGGGGTAAAAGTGTCAGTCGGTGTGTCTGATGATACCGTATTTGTGAAGGTCGGAGTATTTGTCCTTGTATAGGTCATGGTATAAGTTGGCGTAAATGTCGGAGTATCGGTTGTCGTATATGTGGAAGTATATGTTGGTGTAGCTGTCCTTGTATAAGTTACCGTGTAAGTTGGAGTATTTGTGGGCGTTGCGTTTAATATATTAATGCAGGCAACGGCTATGGCGCCGTACATGGCGGAACCCGTGTTGCATACATGCGGCACGGTGGGGGTAAAAGTCGGCGTGAAAGTCGGGGTGTCGAGGGAGCATTCGGGAAGATTAATTGAAGTGCTGATAAATGCCTGAACATTGTATTGCCCGACAGCAAGTCCTGAAGATGAAGTGTTAATTAAAACATAGAAATTATACGGGCCATTTAATGTATATGAAGCAGGCACCGGTACTATCATTTGATAACCCGTGGTAGATTCTCCCGTCCCTGTTCCTGCTGCCAAAGTAGCAAGCGAAGTCCATTCAGGTGTGTTGTTGGGCGGATTTCCTGTTGCTCCNNTCAACCCCCATAAACAATCATCACCGGCACCAGTATTTGGAGAATACGAAAGAGCCCCTTTAGATGCAACCACAAGGCCATATAAGCTGGCCCAGGCCTGCCCTATGTTCGCATTAATTGTAATTGTCAAATTTTGTCCGGCAATATAGCAATTTCCCTTTGCACTCTGGGCAGATACTATGGTTACTGCATCAGCCGCGTATGAATAAGAAGCCGCCAGCAAAAACATAAAGCCAATTATAAAAGCCTTTATCAGCCCCGCTCCGCCCTGCCTCTTCACCTTTTTGCTCCCGATAATCTTATCCATTGTTGTGCTCCTGTTTACTGCCTGTCGCCGCAAGCCGCGTCAGCCTCTATCTTCCTTGGTATGGGAAATGACGCGAAATAATCCCTTAAATTTATCATACATCCAGCCGCCGAGTTTATCTTCCCGTACCATGTCACATTTCCCGTGCATGCGGCCCCTGTCGGAGTCGAACCTCCCGGCGTCAGCCCTCCCGAGAATGACCAGTTCAGCAGGCTGCCGGATTGTAAAAACGTCCCGCTTCCTGCGGTGGAACCTAAATATGTTATGCAAGGCGGTATCGTGTCCCATATTGTAAAAGGAGATATTGTCTGCGTCGTAGTCGAGTAATTGCACGCAGACAATGTGAATGTTACTGTGTCTCCCACCTTTGCGGTCGTAACGTTTGCCGTTTTTATAAGCACTATCACCGGCGTCGGGCAAATGGGAATTGCCACAACTATATTTGAAGCCTGCGCCACTTCAGGCGCCGCGC
>PLPI01000069.1 GCA_003159495.1 candidate division FCPU426 bacterium
GCCCCATGTCCTTCGATATACTCAGGATCATGAGCTTGCCGAATGATGGCGGCCCGAACCATGCTGTTTTGCCGTTCAGGCGAAACTTTTTTACGGCCGTCGTCCGAAGTTTTTGCCTGAGGCGGATGACAGGGGAAAAACGTTGTAATTAAAGTTTTACCGTTGCTTGATTTACACAGTAGTTATTGTTGGACGCCGGCACATAAAAAAGTCCCGCCTGAACGGCACAGGGTTTACCCGCGTTTTGCACTTAACTTATTGGTTTTGACTTTTAATTTTTTACTTTATCAATGAATAAATCCAGCCGCTATAAATATCCCGGCCGCCAGAAGGCAGGCCGTGTTATATACCGTTTTTGATCTGTCCCTGAAAAATAATCCGCCAAAACACACCATAACAGCCGCGAACGCCGCGGCCGCTGTTTTCGGCGCGGAAAAAACCGGTGAAAAAAAGAGAAGCGAGCCCGAGACATACATAAGAAAAATATTTATTGAATTTTGCAGGGGTTTTACAGCCTTAAAAGACTCAAGGTTAAAGGGCTCTTTTTCAAAGAAAAGGCGCAGGCACAATATAAAAATAAAAATGAAAAACATTTTAAATGAAAGCGCTGCGCAGGCGACTGCAATAAAAATCGAGAGCGGGACAATCAATGATGACCAGGGTTTTGAACTGATGCCGTCAAAAAGCGATATATAAAGCGCGGCAAGTAGGGCGGCCGCAAGAAAAAAAATGTCAAACGGCCCGGTGAAAACCGGCCCGCCTGAGGCGCTGCGCGCGGCTATGAAGGCTGAAAAAACGGCCGAGGCGTATACTAATGACAGAGGCGAGAAAAAAGAGGCGGAAAATTCAATAAGTATTTTTTTTCCGTAATGTAAAGCCATAAGCAGGAAAATTAACGGGGTTGAAAAGAGGAAAATCATCACGGATACACGGGACATAAGCGCGTTATCAAGGGCCGTCCCGAAAAAATTAAAATTGACAATGGAATCAAAATTTGACGGCGAAAAAGGAAAAAGGGGAAGCAGAATAAATACCGGAAAAGCCATCGAGGAAACTGCAAGGAAATAAAGAAGCAGAGAACCCGCAAGGGCCCTTAGAAAAGAGCGTGATTTGATTAATATGTACGCGCCGCACATGATAAAACCAGCAAAGACCTCGAGCCTTATGCCCGGGCATACCGGGATGGACGCGCCCGGAATAAAGAACAAAAGCAGCGCCTGAAGGTAATCTTTCATGGTGTAAAGATAATCTATTTTGCATCCTCCAGGAAAAGCCGCGGCCAGGTCCAAAAACGGGACAATGATTATAATGGAATAAAAAAGAAGGAGAATTTTCATGACAGACGCTGTTTTTTCGCCTGTCATTATTTTTAAAACCACTGTCAGCGCCATAAAAAGGGATATCCATTCGAGGTTAAAAAGCACTCCGAGCTGTGTGACGGTGGTTGAAAGGGCCCCGGCGGAGAAAAGCGCGTGGGGCGGTTCTATGAGCGCCTCAAAAAAATCCCTTACAAACGTTATTGAAATAAATACCGCCGTAAAGCCTGCCGAGCTTATGGGATAATTTTCCGCGCGGTTTATAAACTTTTCAAGCGCGCTTATGCCGCCGCTTTTTTTCATTTTGTCCGCTCCTGTAAAACAGATTTACCGCCGCTTATGACGGCCGGGTCGAGTGTTACCGCGGTTTCGAGGCTCTCCTGCGCCTGAATTTTGCGCCCCGTTGAAGAATAAACCCTGAAGAGCCCCAGGTGGGCCGCGGCAAAACCTGGATAGTAAACAAGCGCCTGCCTGAAATATTTTTCCGCGGCGGGGTAATCCTTTTTATAAAGGCTGATGGAACCCATGTTATAAAGCACGTCGGGTGAAAAGGGGAAATATTCAAGGGCGCGGCCGTATTCATCAGCCGCGGCCGATGTGAAACCTGATGATGACAGATAATCCGCGCAGAACACATGCGAATAAAAATTATCAGGTTCAAGGCTTATGGACCGTGAAAAATCGTCATATGCCGGCGAACCCCCTTTCATTGCGCCTTGAAGGTAAAAATCGGAAGCAAGCGCCCCTGGTTTTATAAATCCCGTGTAAACGGCCGCCGGAACAAAAAAAACAAGCGCAAATGCGGGGCGAAAAAAACCCGGAAGCATTACAGGCCCGGGATTTTTATATTTCAGCGAAAAAGAGGCGATGAGGCCGGTTATCGCGAAAAAAAGAGCCGATGACGGGAAAGAGAAAAGGGGAAAATTAAAAAATGATTCGCACATGAAAAAAATAAAGGATGAAAAAAGGGCCGATGAAAAAAGCGATTCCCCGGGCCCCATGCTGGAAACGGAGCCGCCGAAAACAACCGCGATTGAAAAGGCAAAGGCTATAAAAAGAATAAGCCCTGCCGCCCCGGTCTCGGCAAGCAGCTGGAGGTAGTCGTTGTGTGAATATGATGTCGTGACATATGAAAAACCCTCATTTTTATCCAGAAAGCTCCCCTCTTTTTCAGGATTAAGGCGCCTTATTGCCCCCGCGCCGGCGCCTGAAAGCGGATGTTCCATAAAAATATCAAATGAGCACAGAGCAAGCAGTTGCCTGTCTTTGACCCCTGAATTGGCCGTTGAAAAAGCCCCGGCCGACCTTGACACGGCGTTTTTTACGGCGCCCGGGAATCNNGAATATCAGGGCCAGTATTAATACCGCCGCTGCCGCGTACTTTTTATTAAAGAAAAACCCGCGGCCCGACGTAAAAAATAATATGGCAAATACAGCCAGCGCCGCGGCAAGCGAAATAAGCACGCCGCGAGAGGAACACATTATCAAGACAGGAGCGGCAAGCGAAAGATTTATTACAGCGGCAAGCCGCGGCGCGCCCGGGTAAAAAAGTGTAAATATAACCACGGGTATCAGGGCGGCGGTAAATTCACCGAAAAATATGGGGTTGCCGAAGAGAGAATAGGGCCTTATCAAACCGGAAAAGACAAACTGGAAAATTCCGGTTATGAGCGGGATAAAAAGGAGGATATTAAGAAAAATGGATGTCTTTTTCGGAGAAAGATCCGAATAAAAGGCCGTGAAAAAAAAGAGGGGGGTGAAAAATAAAAGGCCGAAATAAAAAGCCGGATGGTTTTTTGAAAACAACAGGTTTGCCGAGGCGTATAAGTAAAAGGCGCCGGCGAAAACCGACGGCAGGGAAAGAGAAACAGGCCCGCGCATAAAAACTAGAACCAGAAGAGAGGCAACGCCCGCAATAAAAATCCCGGCCGCCTTTGGCAGCTGGTATGAGTCATACATGCAGGGGAAAAACAGGGTGAGCCACAACAGCCCGCACAAAAATAAAAGGCTCATAAAAAGCCGTACAGGATTTTTGCCCATTATAATCCGCTAATATGAGGGGACCGGAGTGGGTATCAAAAATGTAAATTCACTGAAAGATATTATCTGCACGGTCGAGCCGGTTACGCCGAATAGATTCGCCCCGCTGTTGTAATAAACATAAAGCGATGGGGTGTCATGTGCGGTATCGAGCCAGAGCCTGCCGTATTCCCCCAGATAAACAGTGCCGTATATGCATATATTGGAATTGGGGGTTGGAGAGCCGCTGCGCGTCCCGCCTATGGTAAGGTCGCCGTTGGTGTATAAGAAGCCATAGTGCTTAACGTTTGAAAGATAGTTTGGTGTAAAATGAAGGCCGTCAGCCGACTGCGGAAGATAAAAATTTGACGGCGCCGTGACGTTATAAACATAATCGTAATAATCCTGGGTTGTGGGGGTATAAGTGGTGTAGTGGGCGCTTTCACCCTGGCTCGGGTTGTCCCCGACCAGCCTGAGCGGTCCCATGACAATTACGGTCCCGTATGTGAAATACTGCTGGGCGTTGCTGGTATAAAAGGCTATGGTATTGGCGGAAGTATATGTGGTGCCGCAGTATGTGTTGCACGGCGATGTGCGCTCGGGAAGGCCGTCGGTGGTATCGATAAAAAGAACCGCGCCCGGGCCGTTGGCCAACCCCATTATTGCAGCGACATTGGCCTGCGTTACCTGTGAAATTGCTTTGCCTGTCGGGCCGTAATATGTGCCGCGCGCTTTGGCGTAATTCCTGAAATAATCAAAATCAATATCGGGCGCCGCGGCAAGGGTGGAATATGGGTGCGAATGGGCCGAGGGGCTCATATCGTCATATGTCTGCGCGAAAATAAAGGTTGTGCCCGCCCTTCCAGAATTGTAGGAAACGGCCGTATAAATACTGCCCATGGCAAAAACCTGGGGAAGCCACGGCTGGTGGCCGTTTACAACACTGCCGCCGGCAACCTGTATCTGCCGTATTCTGCAATAGGCGTCCTGCGTGTTTGCCGAATAAATATCCCCCCAGAAAAACTGCGCGGGGTCAGAGTCGCTGCCGTTGGTGTCGTAGCATGTGTCAATATACCCTTTTGAGATAAGCGGGCCGCCGAGGCCGACCTTTTGTATAACCGCGTAAAAATCACCGGAGCATGATGTGATTGCGGTTGTGACGCGTATACCGATGGTGCGGCTGTTGTTTAAATCCTGGCGGGGCTGTGTGGGGTCTGAAATTTTCGTGAGAAAAAGGTTGCCGGGGACTATATGGGTCTGGTAAGTCCCCATGCTTGATGTGAATGTATTGCTGTAATTTAAGTAGTTGGTCATCGTTGACGCGAATGTATACCAGTTGTTGGACTGTTCCAGTTTGTAAATGCACTGCTCCAGTGCAAGAGAGGCGAGTTCCTGTTTCTGCTGTATGCACGATGCCCGGACAAGAAATTTCTGGTTATACTGGAATAAAAACATCAGCGAAACGCTCATGATGGAAAGCGCCGCGGCGAGTATCATCACCGTGACAAGCGTCTGCCCGTTCTTTTTTGATAATATTTTTACCGCTTTTTCATCCATGTTTTTCATTTCTGCCCCTTGTTTAATTGTAGTAATAACCCGCGGCGTGCATCCTTTTTACGACGATTGTTTCCTGCATAAAAAGCGTCATGGGCGGGGACGACGCGAAAACCCATTTTGAAAAGCGCGCCCCGACATTTATAACCGTGGCGTCCTTTGAATCGGCGAAATCAAAGCTTATAGAATCAAGGTCGGCTGTAATTGTAACCGTGGTGTAATATGTGTTGGCTGTAACCTGCGTATTATCCGTCATATCCGTGCCCGGTTTTACCTGCGGGTAAACGGCAAGCAGGCGGGAACCGTACTGGTATAGCTGTACCGGCGCGCCGGCCGCGCCCACGGTCGTGGTGCTTGACGACTGCCCGGCACAGCCGCATTTTGACTGCGTGGTGGTGATATAAACTTCCTCGGCCATTATGGCCTCGAGATATGAGTTCACGGGCTGGCTGGCGTCGAACCTGGATATGGCAATCGTGGCGCCCTGTGACTGTGTTATGAGTTTTCTGACGGTGAGCATGGTTATCCTGGCCTCGCTTTCAAGGGCTATCCTGGCGGAGCCGTTCTGCCACATGGTGTTGCCGTCTTTTAGCAGGCGGAAAATTCCGACGCTGATTATGCTCAGCATGGCGATTGAAAGCATGGCCTCCATGAGGGTAAAGCCTCTTTTTCCTTTTCTGCCGGATAAATTCATTTAAACCGCCTTTTCTTTAATACGCCGTCCATGACGCAAGGGCTCCGGTGATTGACTGGCCGGTAACGTCCGTGGTGCCCACAGAGATTGAAGTGGCCGCCTTATAATATTTTGCAACCGTCTTTACCGGATTTAACGGGCTCCCTGTGTAGGAGACAAATGAATAATATGCGTATACATCGTAACTGCTGTTTACAGGAACCCTTATGCTGAATGTCCCGTCACCCTGGCCGGACACGCCGTAACTCGGGTAGACCATCCGGGTATGGCCGGAATACTGCTGGAAGACATTTGTAAGGTCATAATGGTAATTCTGCGCGTGGTTGGTGACAGACGAAGGGTATGCTATCACATTTAATCCCTCGACGACATTACTGCCGTCCATCTTTACACTGCCCTTGATATTGACATAGATCGGGACAATTTTAAAATTGGTATTGGTCGCCGTGCCTCCGGCAGTGACCGCTATATTGTGCCAATTTCCGTCTGATGTGACGGGATATGTTATTTTGAATGATGTCGTATCAAGGGTAGGGGAAACAACATATCCTGTGCCCACGGGGATGCCGGTTATAAGGTAGTATCCGGTTATGGAGTCGGAATAGGCATCGCTGCCCTGATGGTTGCCGCCGCTGTCCGCCGCGGAGACGAACATGCCGCCAAGGGGCAGGCCCGTAATGCCGTCGGTTATGGTCCCCGAGATAGAGCCGGCCTGTGAAAGGATAAGAACCGCCGCGTTAGTTATGGCGCCGCCGGAAACCGAGGCGATGTTTTCAGCGGCGGAAGTATACCCGGGCATGCTGGCGCTTAATGTGTAATTTGAACCCGGCACGACCGGAACTATGGTATAGGAACCGCCNNCCGCCGCTTGTCAAAACAGTATCGCCCGCAACATCATTTATGCTGACAGTCGCCCCTGAAATATTATTGCCCACAGTATCACGGACAAAACCGGTAACGATACCGGTGGTGCCGGTTGTGGGGGTCAAAGTAAGGTTGACGTATGAGGTTGAGCCAATTGAAACCGTGGTGGTCTGGCTGGCGTAGTAAAGGACATTGTCAACAGGGTCCTTGTAATAACTTATTATTTGTACCGGATTTGAAGAACAGTTAATGTTGGATATTGTGTACTGGCCGGATACGCCCACGGTGGCTATCGAAGAAATGCCGTCAAGCGAAGCAACGTTTGCGGTATACGCAAATTGTATCGACGGCGTCGGAGTGTAGGTCGGCGTGACAACGGGTGTGTTAGTTGGAGTAAAAGTGGGAGGGCACAGGTAATAATCAACCTCCAGCCAGACGGTATCAACGTACGCAACATTTAAGAAGCCGGGACTGACTTTTAAAAATGCGCCAAGGCTGTTAACTTCGGCCCAATTCCATGAAGAGTAAAGGGAGGTAATATTGATTGTTGTTGTGTTCCATGAAAGCGCGTTAAGAGTTACAGTGGAAAAATAGGTTGAAGTAGTTCCTGTCCAGCCACCGGAAAGATTTGCCCAGTTTGTACCGCTGTTGTCTGTAAAATTAATGTTGCAGCTGACGCTGCCAAACAGCCCGGCTTCGCCGTCAATGTTGAATTTTACAGCCGTAATGCACGAATTGGCCGGTGATGAAGAATTGTCAAATTCGGTATAAAGCATTTTATTGGAGCCCTGCCCCTGCTGGGCCGAATTGCCGTCGTTTACATGTATATAAGTCGGGTTGGACCAGTCCTGTGTTTTTCCGGCCATTGCCCCGGTCCCATAAAGGATCAGGGCTATTGAGGTTGGCGTGGAAGTTGCAACAGCAACCGGAGTCAGGGTCCATGTGGGCGTGGGAATTGTTCCGCCGAGCACGTTCACAATACCCGATACTATGCCACCGTCCACCTGCTGGCAGTTGAAATTAATGCCCGCGACAGATGTGGTTCCTTCAGGAATAGAAAGCTGGTTCGATGCATAATATGTCAGGGTCAATCCCGCGCCGTCTGCGTATAAAGTATAACTGCCCGGCGCGACGTTTGAAATAGTGTATTTCCCTGTGGTTCCGTCTGCATAAGCAGTATATGCCGAATATCCAACTATATGGGCCGCGGCTCCGGACGACGCCCCCGGAGGCCCCGGTGTGCCGCTCGGGTTGACCTTGTAGATGGTCCCTGAAATGCCGGCGCCGGAAAGGCTTATATTTCTGTCGGACAACAGCGTGGCGAGCCTGCTGGTCTTTGTCATGCTGTCGGCATAGTATGTCACAACGACGGTGAGCTGTTTTAAATCGGGATTTGTGGTGATAAGCGAACTTGAAGGTTTTCCAGCAATATTTCCGCTGCCGTCCTCCTCGGCCCATTCCACGCAGCTGTAAACTTTGTAAATAGTCGGAGAATTTCCAGCCGTGGTTGTGACAAAATAATAGGTGTCATATCCAAGGCTGCCGGTAGAGCATGTTTCCAGCGGCGAGAGGTTGGTGAAATTGACGTCCGGAATGCATGAGTCGGGCGTCGGCGGGAGCCCGCCAAAACCCTTTGATTTTAAATAATCAAGGCGCTGTGTGCAAAGCGATAGTGAAAAGGCTTTTTGCTGGGAACTTACGGAGTATTTGTACAGCCGGGTCATAAGGTTGACGGATGCCATTATCATAAAAGTTATGACAACTGTGGATATCATCATTTCGATGTAAGTAAGTCCCCTGTTTTTTCCGTCAATCGCCATTGTTTTATCCCTTTAAGTAGTTTAACTTTCCTTATAATAGTATACTTAAGAATAAAAATTATGTCAAATATTTTAGCAATTATTAAAGAGGGTCCATTTTAAAACTTATGTTCTAAAATATGCCCTATAATTGTCCCTTTTTCAGAACGGATTTCTTGAATATCCACAACAAAGATGAAACGATGAATATTAATATGGAAAAAAGCTGTCCGCCTGAAATCAGGTGCGGCACCTCATGATACCTGAAAAATTCGAGTACAAAGCGGGCGATGGAATAGCAAAAAGCCGCCAGTATAATAAGCTCGCCGTTATAAACAACATATTTTTTCCTTATGAACAATATTATCAGGATTAAAAGCCACGCAAATGACTCGAAAAGCTGAACCGGGTAAAGAGGCAAATCGCCGAAGACCGTGTAGGCGTAAGAATAGGGGGAGTAAAATGTGCCGAAAAAGAAATTTTTTGGGGCGCGAAGGCCGATACAGCAGCCGTTAAAAAGACATCCCAGCTTTGCAAAGACACCGCCGGTTGCGATGGAAAAAGAGAGCAAATCGGCTGTCTTCCAAAATCCGGTTTTAAGGAGTTTCGCAAACGGCACACAACATAGAGCTGCGAAGATAAAACCCCACCAGAATGAAACAGGGCCGAAAAACGATAATGAAAAGTCTTTATCGTGGTTCAACAGCCCCTCAATGATATAACCCAAACGGCTCGCGAAAATGAAGGGAATAAATATCAGGACGGCGAACAGGAGAACGCGGCTGCGGTATTCTTTCGGCAGGGGTTTTAAATTGTATAACAAAACCAGAAAACCGGCGATGATACCGGCTATGTTCAAAACCCAGTATGACCGCACAGCAATATCGCCGATATAGCCAAGGATAGGATAAATAAAACACCTCAGGATTAAGTATTTTAAAGCCACCTGCGGAAATTCGGTTTAGTTTAGCGGGCGGGCCTTTTTTAAGTATCGGCCGCCCGATATTATAAGGGTTTTAGCGGCGCCGGGTCTTAAAAAAGTCCCGCCCGCTAAACTCATGGTATAAATATACCATGGTTTTTCGCATTTATATTTAAAATTATATCACAGGAACTAAAATTTGAGTGGGTTTAAAAAAATAAAAACAGCGGCAAAGATGAACATCAGGGCGAAAATAAGGGGCTCGTTTATTTTGCCGCGCCGCATTATCAGGTAAAATGTGGCGCCGCCGAGCAGGATGGAATATACGAGAAGCATCCTGCTTTTGGCCGCAAGCGCCGCGAGCAGATAAGCCGCGTATGCCAGCGCGGCGATAACAAGCCTTCCGTTTTCCGGGCCGAGAATTGTCATTATGGTCTGTATGGAATACTTTTTGTCCCCGTCGCAGTCGTTTACGTCCTTTGTGTTGAATGATAAAAACAACAGCCCGGTGAATACGGCAATGGCGGTAAACGGCAGTTTTGAAAAAACGCCGCCCGGGGTGAAATAGCCGAGCACAAGGGCAAGGACCGTTGAAAAGGCGATGAGAAGGGTGTTGAACGGAAAAAATCTTTTTATTCTCAGCGGCGGGCACGAATATATCCATGCGACGGCGTGAACCGCGAGAGCAGCCAGGAAAACAGCCGGGGAAAGCGACAGCGAGATGGCTAGTGAAGACGCGAAGAGAAAGAAAAAAGCTTTGAGATATTCCGGCTTTCTGGCCACGCCCGTATTCAGCGGATTGCATTTGTTGTTCGCGGCGTCAATGGAGATGTCATAATAATTATTCAGCATAAGACTGGTGGCGAAAAGGATATTAATCAGGACGACGCCGTTTATGAAGGGATAAATTTCAAAAGCCGTGCCGCAGATATTTGCGGAGAGAAAATATCCCGCGCAGTATACAGCGGTGTAGTAAACATGCCTTGAAAGGCGCAGCGAAGCGAAAAAATTCATCGGGGTTTGTTTTTAATTGCCGTATAAAGCCTTTAACTCTTCAACTGTCGGGTGGCCCTCGTAATATTCGCCCTGCGGCCCTTTATAACCGTCATTGAACTTTGTCAGTACAACCGGCGTAAAACCCCCATTTGAATTCGGGATATTTATGGTTATGGTGTTGCCGTTGTTTTCCGGCGCCGTTGAAATTTCCGCCGAAGTATCCGTTTCCTTATAAACCGGCGTCGGTTCAAGCGAGGGGATTGTTATATCCTCCGGTGAAGTGACTATGACATAATTGGAAGGCAGAAAGTCATAATTGATGCCGTAGTAGTATCCGTAATATGGATATGGGAAACCGCCGAAATAACCGGGGAAGTCGTAGTAGGGGTTGTATATCGGGCCACCGGTATACATATAAGATAGGCGCCTCTGATAATTCGCGTAATTATTATGGCGCCTGCCGCTTCCGTTCCAGCTCTGGGAATGGACGGTGCCGTTGCCCGAGCCGTTTGGGTTCCAGCTCTGTGACTGCATGGCGCCGCTGTTATTTGATCTGCTGCTATTTGAATTGTTGTTATTCCAGCTCTGGGAACGCTGCGTGTTGTTATTTGAACCGCCGTTGTTCCAATCCCCGCGGGAATGGGAGCCGCCGTCGCCGCGCCAGGCAAAAATGTAGAAAGAGGCCAGTAAAAACGGAATGCATAAGATGAGAGCGAGCTGTAATTTGTAATGTTTCATAACAAGACTCCTTTTAAACGGGGAATATATAAATTGCGCAGCAAGATAAGTATAGCGCAAAAAAAGGTAAATTTCAAGTCTCATCGAAGCAGGCCGCACTGCGGCAGGTATGCCGTCCGGGCAGAACTTTTTTACGGCCGTCGTCCAAGTTTTTGCCTGAGGAGTATTACACAGCAAAGACGGTGTTATTAAAGTTTTACCGTTGCTTAATTGACACAGTTCTTATTGTTGGACGACGGCACATAAAAAAGTCCCGCCCGGACGGCTTTGTTTCAGGCAATAAAAATACGTATTGACACTTGTACCTACTATTATTATAATGTTCCTGCAGAAATAATAAGGGACAACCGGGGGCTAAAATTATGAAAAAAATATTTCTTGCTCTTCTTTTTGTCTTATCATGTTCAGCGGTTTATTCTTTGCCCGCAACCATGGTTTCTACAAACAGCGCCATGGCCATCTGGGGCATAAATTATTCCTTCGGGCCGGAAAACGGGAAAAATTGTTTCGGCATGTTTTTCATAGAGGACCTCTGGGCCGACAGGTCAAATAGTTATTTTGCGCCGGGGATGGAACTAATCATGGGGGGCTGGGATTATTTTCTATGGACGCTTGACGCCTATTATATGGTAAATCCGGGAACTTCATCCGTTATATATCCCATAAAGCTTGGCATTGGGCTTGTGAATACCGGAATTGACATCATGGACAGCAAAAACGAAGGCCTGCCATGGCAGGAATTCGCGGGGTACACACTTTCGGCGGGAATTATTGATTTCGCGGTTAAAACTGCCGGCGACGGAACGGGATATTTTACACCTTATATCGACGTGGATCTTGACGGAACACTGACAGGAAAAATAAACCCGAGGATAGAATTTTCCCCGGCGTTTTCTTTCCTTGATGTTGCAACTGACAGTGGCGATGGAGACGGATATTATACCGTTTATTACTGATTAAATAAGGATATAAAAAAGGAAACACTTTTATTTAAACCAGTTCAATAATATCTTGAAATCTGACAAAAAATCTATTATAATCATACAACGGGAATGTTATGGGTATAAATAAATTTGCCGGATTCCCGGTATTAAAAAACATATATAAGGATGAAAAATGAAAAAAAAGATTATCGGCGCGATTAAAAGAATCTCTTTATTAGCCATCCTTTTATTTATAAGCATATCCGCCATGGCCGCGACAAGCGCGGTATCAGTGGTCAGCATGACTCCGTTAAATCCTAACCCCGGAGATATGGTTACAATCGTTGTAAGTTATTGCGCAGGAGCCAATGACAATACGTTTATGATGCTGGCTGTTTCACAATTTAGTACAATACAGGCAAATAATACGGCAGGGCAGACATTTAAGGTGGATGAAAACGGAACCGACCAGGGAGGAACCGGAGCCGGAGATTCTTCTGTTAACGGCGGGCATGCCCTTAATGACAGCCAGGGTTCGGCGCACTGCGGCACTGTTACTTTCAATATTAATATCCCGACGACATTTTCAGGTGGCGGAACATACTATATAGTTGTCGGCGCCCGGGGCTATTATACTTCGCCCGGTTCCATAGATTCCCAGGGTTATCTGCAATTCACGCTTCCCCTGCCGCCTCCTTCGGCGTCTATAACAAAAACAGCCGAAAACACCGCGGAACTTCCGGGAGATAATTTGCTTTATACAATTAATTATACGGTTGTAAATTCAACCGCTTTTACAATAACAGATACCGTGCCGCCAAACTGCACACTTGTGAGCCAGAGCCTTGGCGGAACAAATTCCGGGACCACCGCAGGTTCAACACTTACATGGGCCCTCGGCAACAGTACCGCACAGGTAACAGGCAGTGTTTGGTTCATAGTGAATATTGGAGCCGGCGCTGCCTCATCAACAATACATAATACGGCGAATTGGACTACGACAGAAATACCAGCGGGTGGCGCAAGCGGCGACGCGCCTGTGACCGTGGGACAGTTGCCGTTTACAATAACCAAATCAGAATCCGAGGCAACGGGAGTCATAGGTGATACTGTTACTTATGCTTTTGATTTTGCTTCAGGCGGGATGAGTTTTTTTTCTTATGATACATTTGACAGCACGATTGCGGGATTCCATGATAATGGCGCAGGAGGTACCTGGATATGGAATTCCGACGGAGTCGGCGGCGGTTATTTGTATTCTCCAACGCAAAGCGCTTATCCCCATTATTTGAGAAACACTCCAACAACTTTTTGTTTTGGTGAAATAGAGGGTGATATTTATATAATACATGGAGTTAATGATGACGGATTAATTACATTCAGGGACGGAGGCACCCCGGCATCATGCGCTTATGGAGTAGGAATATCACCTGACGGTGAAAACGGGAGCGCAAATACTGCACTCTGGGTGCAAAAGTTTTGCGGGGCTGCGGGAGGATATCAGCAGGCAGTTTATGCGTCAATATCAAATAATACCTGGTATTCAGTAAGAATACTTGTCACCGATGCCGGAAATAACGAGGTAAGGATACAGGCAAGAGAATGGCCCCGGGGTACTGCAGAACCTGCTACATGGCCGCTGGACTGGACGGACATGTCTGGCTCTCCCGCACCATGCGGATATGTTGGGTTCCAGGGAAACGGGACTAATCCGAATTATTATGACAACTTGAAAATATTGCCAGCGGATCAACCATATCCTGTACTTTATGACACAATCCCGTCCCAGATAACATACCAGGGCGGAACGCCCGCGAGTGTTACTGTGAATTCCGCGCCTGTCGATAACGGCGGCGTGGTGTCGTGGAACATCACAACACAGCTGGCAAACACCCTTTATCATTTTGAATGGTATGGAATTATCAATTATTGCGGCACCGTTCTTAACAAGGGCACGTTTGCGGCTCAAAGCGGGTTCGGCACCGTGGATTCCAACACCGTCAGCCTTAATGTTCCGGTATGTCCGGAGACGGCTACATTTACCCCTACGTATACAATCACCAACACTTATACCCTGACGCCCACGCTGACATTTACACTGACTGCCACACTTACGCCAACGCTTACATCAACCCTGACCGAAACTCCCTCCCCGATAATCCCGCAGTTCACACTTTCAAAGGCTGAATCTCAGGCAACGGCGGATATCGGCGATACTGTGACATATACTATCAGTTATTTTAATACCGGGCTTATCGATTTGACGAATCTTTCAGTATGGGATACCGTACCGGCGGGGCTCGACAATATAACCACGATATCTCCGGCGGGCGGGAATTATAACAGCTCCACCGGAGTTGTTTCATGGATCATTCCCGATGTTCCTATAAACGGTTCCGGGGATTTATTATTCAGCGGTGTCATGGATAACAGCGTGACGCGCAACCAGGTGCTTGCAAATACTGCGTTCGGGACCGTCACCGGCGGTCAGTCAACGGTAAATTCAAATACGGTGAATCTTACGGCCAATGTTCCGGAACTTCAGCTTACGCCGATAATGAATTATCCCAACCCATTCGGCGCCGGCGGCAATGATACTACAACAATTGTTTTCGGGCTGACGGTCCAGGCCGCAGTCGAAATAAAATTTTTCACAATATCGGGTGAGACCGTAAAAGTTATGACATACCCCGAGTTAAAGGGCAAACTCGTGGGCCAGGCGGATACGCAAAAAGGCCCGAACAAGGTCCTCTGGGAAGGCACAAATACAAGCGGCAACAGGCTCGCTTCTGGCATTTATTTTTACAGGGTCGAGGCCACCAGGGGCAGTGAGAAATGTTATTACATCTCAAAGCTCGCGGTTTTGAGATAAAAAAATTTATGTTTAAATTGTTGGTAGTGTTGTTACCCCTCACCCTGACCCTCCGGTTGCCGATGAAGCTGACAACCGGACCAAAATATGCAGCTGATACACGCGCAGTGTTGAATAACATCGCTTTTACCCGTTTTTATACGGGTCTCCCTCAAGGGGAGAGGGAATATTACGAATCAGGCATAAAGGCTCAATGAAAATAATAATCGACGGCTACAACCTCATGTACCGCATGGAACTTTCCGGGTCCCTTGAAAAAAAGCGCGACTCCATGCTTGAAACCCTTGCTGAATTTCTTTCCGTAAACCCCAACGACATGACGGTGGTGTTTGACGGCAGGAACAACCCCTCCGGCCACAGGGGCAAAGAAATGAAATTCGGCATCAAGGTGTGTTACTCCGCGCGCGGCGAGATAGCTGACGACTATATTATGGAGATGATAACAAAAAGGACGGGTAAGGCGAAGGAATACCTGATAGTATCGTCCGACAGGATGATAGTGGACTTCGCAAAAGAGCACTTTATGAAAACTGCCTCAAGCGACGAATTTATCGGGTACCTTGAGTAAATTTAAAAGTTAAAATTCAAAACTAAAAAGTATAATTAAAAATTCAAATTTAAAAGCAAGTTTGTGGTTGCGGTTAATTTTGGGCTTAAAAGTTGTAATTTTTGGTTTTGAATTTTAACTTTTAAATTTCCAAAATATCCCCTTGACTTTTTTCTCCTTGTAAGATATATTTAGTTTGCCTAACTATTAGGTAATTAAATAATTCGAGGTTAAAACCTATGGAGCAAAAAACAAGGGAAATTATGGACGGCATCAGGGGGCTTTCCTTTTTTTTCCGCAAGAGGAAAAACCCGGATTTTTGCGGCACAGGAGCCAGGGATATTACACTCTCCCAGCTTGACCTTATGGCATACCTTTACGAGCATAAAAGGGTAAAAATGAGCGACCTGGCCAAACATACCGGCGTAAAAATGCCTTCCATGACGGATACGATAAGCAGGCTATCGGAAATGAACATGGTCAAGCGCGAGCATGATGAGGAGGACCGCAGGACCGTATGGGTCTCAATCACAAAGGAAATGGAAAAGACAGTGCGCAAGCACATTGAAAAAAAGGACGAGGAGATGTCTGAACTCATGGATGTTTTGACCGAGAGTGAAAAAACCGCCGTGATAGGCATTATAGCAAAATTAAAAAACAAACTGGAAAGGATGCAATGAGATGAAAAAACTGACAATAGCAATCGCGTTTTTGTTTGTCATGTCCGCGGCAGTTTTAGCCGATGTTGACATGAAAATCTTTACTGAATACGGGGTATCTTACGCGTCGGTTTTGACGCCGTCTTATATCGCGAACAATTCCACGGGAACATTCGACACCGCGGCTTTTGACATAAAGGTGGGGGCGTCATTTTTGGACAAATGGGCGGAAATTTACGCGGGCGCGGGGTTCCAGCCATTTATTTTTACATCAAATTCCCAGGAAAATTATTCTTTCTTCCCGATATACGGCGGATTAAAAGCAAATATCTGCCCGGACATGACGGTTTATCCGGACATTATATTCGAGTACGGCAGGGCAATATCAAATATACGCTCCCAGTATATGACAAACATGGGGCCGGCAAACAGGGACAACGCCTGGCTGGCGGATTATTACAGCTTCGGCATCGGCGTTAACTGGAAAATAGAGGATATAGCCATACTGGGGCTCAAGATTGAAAGGCCCTCATATTCCAATTTGAACAAAAGCTACGGTGAAATACAGGTAATCAAGGCCGGTATCACATGGCAAATATACTACTAGGACAAGGAGAAAATAAAATGAAATCTTTTAAAACCGCAATTTTTACAGCTTTTATAGCGCTGTCGTTATTAACAACGACGGCTATTTTCGCGGCGGATGCAGTTGCTCCGGCCGCGGTGACACAGTCAGCCGCGCAGGATACATCAATGGCCGCCGTACCGGCAGATAGCGCGTCCTCCGGGAATGTGACCATAACGGCCCTTTCCTATGACGACTGCCTCAGGATAGCGGGGGATATGAACCGCGATTATAAGATAGCAAAACTCGACAAATCGGTTGCCGAGGCCGAACTCTCAAAGGCTGTGGCTTCGTTCGGGCCGTCAATAACAGTGTCAGGGTCATATGAACCTGAAAACGTCCAGGCGCCGCTTGTTATTCCTTACGGCTCGGCAGAGTATGGAATTTTTGCAGGACTCTATCAATCGGCGGGCATAACACTGACAGCAGGCGCGCCGCTTTCACTGAGCCTATACCCGGCTTATTATTACATGTCGCGCGTTACGCTGACACAGCCGTTATTTACATTTGGAAAGACATATTTTGGATTCAAAATGGCGGATGAAGGCTATAAAATAGCCATGGTGAATTTTAAGAAGGCCAATGATCAGCTGACCCTTGACGTGATGAATGGTTTTTACGGGGCGCTTATCTCGCAGGAAATTGCCGACGTGCTCAATGAAACCATGAAGGCCAACGAGGAATACCTCAGGATAACAAAGACAAAATACGAAAACGGACAGGCCTCAAATTTTGACGTAATGCAGGCGCAGGTACAGTACTCCAATTCCATACCCGATTACCAGAGGGCCACGGACGGGGCAAAGATTTCCCTGGAAGCGCTGAAGAATACGCTGGGCATACCACTTGAACAGCAGATAGTACTTTCCGGCAAGCCGGAATACAAAAAACTTGAATATTCATACGACGACCTTAAGAAAAAATTCCTGGAAAATAACAGCGATATGAAACTCACTCAATATGCCAAAGAACTGGCGGGTTACCGGAAAAACATGCAGGAGTCCATGTTCCTGCCAAACATAGCACTGACTGCGGATTATAATTACACATCATCCGACCCGGCGTTCCACCGTGAGGCATGGGACTGGCAGTCATCCTGGGATGTTTCCATAGGCATGCAGTGGTCGGTATTTGATTCTTTCAAGAATGTGGCTGCGATGAAGGAAGCAAACGCCGATAACGAAAAAGCACAGCTGAACAAGGAAAACGTGGACAATATGCTCGCCATAGAGCTTGACAGCCTTTTTACATCCCTTGAACAGGACAGGAAGGTTATTGAGGCCGCGGACGACCTTATCAAAACCGCCGAAGAGGGTTACAGGATAGCAAAGGAATCCTACAAGAACGGACTCATCCAGTCCGTGGATCTTCTTAACTCGGAGACTCAGCTGCTTCACGCGAAAACCAATTATCTGAGCGCGCTTTTTAACTATATAACCACCGCGCAGAAGCTCAGGGATTTTGTAAATTAAAAAACGATATAAACGGAGGGCGGTATGAACAGGGAACTTTTTAAAAATATAATTATCTGGCTGCTTATAGCGATACTGGCTGTAATATTCGGCAGGATAGCCTATTCTGTCATTAACGGCATGAAAAAACAGAAGGATATTTACTTCAGCATCTCTGATGTGGCGCTTGCAAAACAAAAAGTTCCCCATATGCTTTCCGTGCAGGGCATTCTTGAGGGCGACCCGCAAGTAAAGGTTTACCCGCAGGTTCCCGGAAAGTTCGCCAAAAACAATGTTGTCGAGGGGCAGATGGTGAACAAAGGCGATGTAATATCCTACATAGACCGCGACATTATCGGTGCGACGTTTGAACTTGCCCCGGTCAAGTCCCCGATCAGGGGCATTGTCACGACCCTTTATTACATTGACAGAGGCGGTTCGGTAAACCCGGAAATGCCCGTTGCAGAAGTGGCAAACGAGGATAATATAAAAGTTGTCTTTAACCTTGGACAGGACGATCTTTTAAAGGTTCACAAAGGCCAGACAGCTCAGATATCCTATGTCAACGATCCTGTAATTTCGGTGGCGGGAAATGTTTCGTCGGTTCCGCCGGTTGTCAATGAGGATATCATGGCCGGTACGGTGGTGGTTACGGGAGTTAATAAGGCCAAAACGTTGAAAATAGGGATGTCAGTCAATGTCGACATATTGACCGAAATAAAAGAAAGTTATCTTGTGCCGGAAAAGGCCGTTCTTCTCGGAGAGGACGGGGCATATGTTTATATTGACAGGGGCGGTAAAGCCGCGCAGGTAAAAGTAACAACCGGTTACAGGCTGAATGATTTGATAGAAATAGAAGGCCCGCTTTCCGACGGCGATAAAGTTGTGACCGACGGGAATTTCAGGCTTTTTGACGGTGCGTCTGTCGACGAAAGCCCGGCGCCGAAAGCCGCGGCAGCAGCGAAATAATTTTTCAAACCTTTGTAAAACAATAAGGAGACACCCATGAACTTAGCCGGAATGGCCATAAAACGCCCCGTATTTATAGTAATGATAGTACTTTCCATAATAACGCTTGGTATAATAGGTTATTCAAGCCTGCCGTGGGACCTGATGCCGAATGTGGATTTTCCGACTGTTTCCGTATCCATTGTATATCCGGGGGCGTCGGCGGAAGAAATGGAAACGATAGTGGCAAAACCCCTCGAAGACGCTTTTTCCACGCTTGAGGGGCTCGATAAGGTTACCACCTCCTGCAGGGAAGGCATTACAATGATAAACGTTTCATTCACCCTGGGGACGGATGTAAAATTTGCCGAGATAAAGGTCCGCGACAAAGTTGCGGCGACAAAACCGCTCCTGCCGACCGACATTGAAGAACCAATAATTCAAAAATTCAGTTTTTCCGACATCCCGATACAGTTCATGTCCCTATCCGGGAAAAGGCCGTCGGCTGATTTAAGGGAAATGCTTGAGGACGACATAAAACCCCAGATAGAAAGGCTGCCCGGCGTCGCCTCGATTGACATATACGGCGGGCAGAAAAAAATAGTAAAAATTGAGGTTAACAAGGCCCTGCTTCTGGCAAAGGGCATATCAATCGATGCAGTCAAGGGCGCGCTTACGTCGAGGAACCTGAATTATCCTGTCGGCATGGTTGAGGGCCCCGAAAAAGATATTACCGTGAGGATTCTTGGAGAATTTCAGAATGTTGATGAAATAGCGGATTTGCCGATCACGTCAACCACGGGAAAAATTCTCAGGATCAAAGATGTGGCAAAAGTCAGCTTTACCCTTGAGGATGAAACCGTCAAAGTCAGGGTGAACAAAGTTCCTGCGGTGATGTTCGCGGTATTAAAGGAAAGCGGCGCAAATTCGGTGCAGGTTGCCGATGAAGTCATGAAGAAAGTGCGGGAAATACAGAAAACGCTTCCGGCGGACATAAAGCTCGCATCAGCAGGCGACACAACAATGGGAATAAAACGCAGCGTTGAGGGAATCCTTGAAAATATAGTGATAGGCGCAATACTTGCCATATTAATAGTATGGCTCTTTTTGGGAAATTTCAGGTCCGCGATAATCACGGCCGTGGCCCTGCCAAATTCCATAATCGGCGCGTTTTTCCTTATGATGATATTTAGTTTTTCCATAAATACAATAACCCTGCTCTCATTGTCGCTTGCGGTCGGGCTGTTGATAGATGACTCCATAGTTGTCCGCGAAAATATTTTCAGGCACATAGAAGAGGGTATGGAGCCGAAGGAAGCGGCTGAAAAAGGGACCAACGAGGTGGGGCTTGCGGTTATTTCAACCACGCTGTCGATCATGGCGGTATTCCTGCCGATATCATTTCTGTCCGGCATAGTCGGCCAATTTTTCAAGCAGTTCGGCCTCACGGTCGCATTTTCGCTTTTAATATCCCTCGTTGACGCATTTACAACGGCGCCGATGCTTTCCGCCTACTGGTATAAGAAAGAAGAGGGGATAAAAAAGGGTTTTGCAAAGCAGATTTACGGCTTATCGGAAAAATGGAACCTTTTTTATAAGGACCTTTCAAAGTGGTACGGCGAAATACTCGGATGGGCGTTAGACCATAAAAAGACGGTTATCTGGTCATCTGTGATACTTTTTGTTGCGTCCTTTATGACGGTGCCTTTCATAGGCAAAAGTTTTATGAGTTCCGACAGCGGTATGTTCATGGCAAGCATTGACACCTATTCCGGAGCGCCGCTTGAAAAAACGTCGCAGTATGTGGGCATGATAGAGGATTTTATATCAAAGGAAAAGGACATTGATTCATATTTTGTAATGGCAGGAGCGGACATGAACGGGACCGTGGCCACCAACAGGGGTTCGCTGCTCGTTTCAATGAAGCCCCTGAGCAAAAGGCATTTCTCAACAGACCAGGAAAGCCAGAGGCTCAGGGATTATATAACCAGGGAAAAGCTTGATAAATATATAAACCTGACAATTTCATCGGGAATGGGGGGAGGCGACGATTCATACGTGCCAATTCTTGTGAACCTGACGGGTGACGACCTTAAAGTCCTTGAAAAATACGCAGGGCAGATAAAAAAGATAGTGCAGGAAACTCCCGGCGCCGCAGACGCCGATGTTTCATTAAAACCGGGCGTTCCTGAAGTTGTCCTGAAAGTCGACCCCGTAAAATCCCAGGAATTGGGAATTTCCACATACGACATCGGCGAACTTCTCAGGACGCTAATACAGGGAAGCAAAATAACGAACTATAAAAAAGCGGAAAAGGAATATGACGTTATAATGCAGCTGGACAAAAAGAACCGCAGGACCGTTGACGACCTGAAAACCATCGTGATAACCACGCGCAGCGGCAAAAAGATACCGCTTACCGCGGTGGTTGATTTTCAGTACAGCTCCGGGCCGGCCGAAATACGCAGGGAGAACAAGGTCAGGATAGTGAAAATTTCCGCCAATGTGGCCCCGGGCGCGAATATCGGAATGGTAAATTCAAAGATAAAGCAGAGCCTGGAAAAGGAAATTCACCTTCCGCCGGGATACAGTTACAAGACAGGCGGACAGTCAGAGGAATTTGCGACTATCGGCATAGAGATGGGGCAGGCCATGCTGCTGGCGGTGCTTTTCATGTACATGATCCTTGCGTCGCTGTATAATTCGTTCCTCCAGCCGTTGTATATAATGGTGGCCGTGCCGCTGGCCATGATAGGCGCGTTTCTTGCCCTTCTTATCACGGGATATAACCTTGATCTGTTCGGGTTCATCGGCATGCTCATGGTGCTCGGGCTTGTGGCGAAAAACGGCATATTGCTCATTGATTTTACAAACAAGATGCGCGACAGCGGGATGAAAATCAGGGAAGCCCTCCTTCACGCGGCGCCCATACGCTTAAGGCCGATACTTATGACCACTTTTGCCATGATATTCGGAATGCTCCCGATAGCCCTCTCGCTTGGCGAGGGAGCCAAGGGAAGGGAATCGCTGGCGACCGTTGTAATAGGCGGACTGTTGACCTCGACATTTTTGACGCTTGTAGTCGTGCCGGTGGTTTATGAATTTTCAGAGGCCCTTATATTAAAGAGAAAAGCTGAAAAAGAAGAGCCGGCGAAAAAAAAGAAAATCACGGCAAGGGGCAAAAAAGCAAGGCAATAAGAATAATACAAAATACAAAAGCGCCCCGTTCCGGTAAAATCACGGACGGGGCGCTTTTTTTACCACCTCCGCAAGACATCCAGGGTTTCAATATTGACAAATCCCCGCATTGGTTATATACTTAGGCTTACCTAAATATTAATATCGGCTAAATAAAAGGAGCTTTTATGCCCGGGAAAAAGGAAGCATCCGAGATTTACGATCATATTGTTGACATAGTGCGCTCCGTGCGGTCCAATAAAAAAATATCCCTTTTCCGCGGCGGCATGGAAAAACTCAACTTTGCCCAGATGACAGCCCTTTATTTTCTTTATGACAGCAAAGGCATGACAATGGGGGAACTGTCCGGATGCGCGGGGGTAAAAATGCCTACAATGACGGATATCATGGCAAAACTGGCCTCATCGGGCTATGCCGTGAGGGAACACTCAAAAACCGACAGGCGCAATGTTGTCATGACCATAACTCAAAAAGGGAAAAAACTTGTGGAATACAACAGGGGCATCGGGGTTGATTATATTGAAAAATACCTGTCAAAACTGAATATAGCCGAGAAAAAAATAGCCGTACTATTTGTAAAAAGGACAAAACAAATACTCACAAAAAGATTTGAAAAATAGGAAAATATGCCGTGCGTGCTGGAAGGCGGCAGTGGAGGATATATGAAAATGGAAAAAGTGAAAAAATGGGCAATAGCCGCCCTTATAACATTTTTGGCAATAGCGGGATACTGGATAGTCCACAAAATGCTCCAGTCATCCGCGAAGGTCCAGGAAAAAATTATAAATGTATCTTCAACTGCCGCGGCGTCAAGGGAGATTGACGAATCGGTTGTCATCCAGGGCATAGCCGAAGGGGACCCGCAGATAAAGGTATATCCACAGGTTCCGGGAAAATTTGACAGCGCGGTTGCCATGGAGGGAAGTTTCGTAAAAAAGGACGATACGATATTATTGATAAACCGCGATGTCGTGGCCATGGATTTCAGGCTTGCGCCGGTGAAATCACCCATAGACGGCATTGTGACAAAAATTTATTATTCCGACAAAGGCGCGGCTGTATCTCCGCAAAATCCCGTGGCCGAGGTGACCAACCCGGGAAACATAAAGGTGGAATTGAACGCCGGCGAAGAGGTTTTGGCCGGCGTAAAGGCCGGTATGGCGGCCGCGATTAAATCCGTATACGGAGGCGGTGCGCCGCTCAAAGGTTATGTTTATTCATGCACCCCGTATATAGACACCGATACAATGGCAGGGACCGTCATAGTAAAGGCGAAGAATGTTAATAACGTGATAAAACCGGGAACTTCGGTTGAAACCACCATTATTACCGGAAAAAGAAGGGCCATAATGCTGCCTGAAACGGCGGTGTTGATGGGAGAAGGGAATATATATGTTTATATCAACGACAATGGCAGGGCAAAAAAAACCGCGGTGACGCTCGGAACCACTGACGGAGATGAAGTGGAGATAAAAAGCGGGCTGACTGAAGGGGCGGAAGTCATAACGGACGGTAATTTTAAACTCAGCGACGGAGCAAAAATAAGCGTTAAATAATTGTTCTGGAAAATGGTTTAGTTTAGCGGAGGAAACCTTTTTTAAGAACGGCCGCCCGATATAATAAGGGTTTTAGTGGCGCCGGGTCTTAAAAAAGGTTCCCCCCGCTAAACTCCTGGTAAATTTGGAGCATGGGTTTTTACTGATTTATAAATAAACATGGGAGAAGATTAATAGATGAACATTGCGGAACTTGCGATAAAGAGGCCGATATTTGTCATAATGATAATGGCTTCCATAATAACACTCGGTATTATCGGCTACACGTCAATGGGAGTGGATATGCTTCCCGACATCGAGTACCCGACAATATCCGTTACCACGGTTTATCCCGGCGCGTCGGCGGAAGAGATTGAAAATCTTGTCACAAAACCCCTTGAGGACGCCCTTGCCGTGGTCGAAGGGCTCGATACGCTTTCATCCACATCCGACGAATCAGTATCGGTCATTACGGCAAAATTCAGCCTGGGCGCGGACGTGAAATACGCCGAGACAAGGGTACGCGACGCCGTGAACAAGGCGAAATGGAAGCTTCCGGACGGCGCGCAGGAGCCGTCGGTTGAGCGCTTTTCCGCGGCTGAATGGATACCTGTCATAGCCATGTCGGTAAAGGGGGACATGGACCTTGCCTCGCTCAAAGAAATAGTCGAGGACAGCATAGAGCCGGAAATAGAAAAGATAAAGGGTGTCGGAAGGGTTGATTTGTGGGGGGGCCGCGACAGGGCCGTAAAAATAACCATAAACAAGGCCGCCCTTTCCGCCAGGATGATAACTTTTGACAGCGTGATAGGGGCCATTAATAAGGCGAACCTGAACATGCCGGCAGGTTCCATTGACGACAAGAAACGGTCGATTGACCTCAGGGTAAAAGGGCGCTTTGAATCCATTGCCGATATAGAGAACCTGCCGGTAAAAACTTTTAACGGTGAAACCATAAGAATAAAAGACATTGCAGATGTTAAATTCGGCTTAAAGGACGAGGAGAGGCGCACCCGGGTTGACGGCAGCAACGCGTTGATATTCGGTGTGTACAAACAGTCCGGGGACAACAGCGTTGAAATTGCAAGGGCCGTGAAGGCAAAAATGAAGATGATAAACGCGAAGCTCCCGCCGGGAATAAGTTTTGACATATTCAGGGACCCGACAAAATACGTTGAGCAGTCCATTGACGGACTTGAGGGCGATATTTTTATCGGCGCGCTGTGCGCGATAGTGATAGTCTGGCTATTTTTAGGGTCATTCAGGTCCACAATGATAACAGCCATCGCACTTCCAAACTCCCTGCTCGGCGCGTTTTTCTTCATTCACAGCGCCGGATTTACAATTAATATGATGGTGCTTCTCGCGCTTTCGCTTTCCATAGGGCTTTTGATTGACGATTCCATAGTTGTCAGGGAAAATATATTCAGGTATATGGAAGCGGGTCTTGACCCAAAAAAGGCGGCGGTAAAAGGGACCAACGAGGTGGCCCTGGCGGTCATTGCCACTACGGCTTCTATTATGGCGGTTTTCATACCCATATCTTTTTTACACGGTGTTGTCGGGCAGTTTTTCAAGCAGTTCGGCCTTACCATAGCATTTGCGCTTTTAATATCCCTTATCGACGCATTCACGACGGCGCCCATGCTTTCGGCGTACTGGTGGAAAAAAGAGGACAAAAAAAAGAAGCCCGCGGGCTATATGAAAATTTTTCACTCAATCCATGAAAACTGGGAAAAATTTTACGAGGGCATTAAGGATGTTTATATACAGCTTCTCGCGTGGGCCCTTGATAACAAGAAAAAGGTCATATTCGGCACCATCGCGCTTGTGGTTCTTTCCGTGATGGCGGTGATGTTCATAGGCGTGGCCTTCATGCCCGACTCGGATTACGGCGATATCCAATACACGGTGGAGTGCAGGCCGGACGCTACCCTGGATGTGGTCGACGCAAAATTACAGAAGGTCGAGGCATATTTGAAAACCGTCCCGGACATAGAGGAATATTATGTTGTGGCCGGCGGCGAAGGCAGCCGCGGCGCCGCGGATAAAAATATCGGGTCCATATACGCCAGGATAAAAAAGGGCGGGAGAAAATCAACGCTCGCCGGTATGGAGGAGTATAAGAACATAAGCCGCGTGCTTGGCAACGACGCCCTGCTGATTCTGCAGGATTCCGGGGCAGGCCAGGTGCTTTCCGGCGAAGGCGACAGTTTTGCAATAACTATAAATATAACGGGCGACGATATAAAGGTCATCGAGGGTATAGCGGAGCAAATAAAAAAAGTTGCCGAAGAAACGCCGGGTGTTGCCGACCTTGACACTTCGTTCAGGCCGGGCAAGCCGGAAATATCGGTCAAACTTGACAGGGTCAAGGCGTCAAAACTGGGGATATCAACATACGACGCCGGCGGGGCCCTTGATGTGCTCGTCAACGGGAAGGAAATAGCGCGCTACAGGCGCGGCGAAAAGGAATATCCTATTATCATGCAGCTGCCTGAAATGGAAAGGCAGAATATAAATTCCATAAAGGAAATAATGCTCACAGGCGCGGGCGGCGGGAAAATACCCCTTTCCGCGGTTGCGGTATTTGAATACGGCTCCGGGCCGGTGGAAATAAAAAGGGAAAACAAAAAGAGGATAGTAAAGGTTACGGGGAATGTAAAGGAAAAATACGCGCTGGGCGACGTTGTGAACGCTCTGAAGAAGAACATAAAGGAAAAAGTTGAAATACCGTACGGCTACGATTACAGTTTCGGCGGCCAGGCATCGCAGTTGAACGAAACGGTCTTTCAGATGGGGACCGCGATGCTGCTGGCCCTGCTCTTCATGTACATGATACTGGCCTCGCTTTATAATTCGCTTGTCCAGCCGCTGATACTTATGATATCGGTGCCGCTGGCCGTTATAGGGGCGTTTCTGGCACTGCTTGTCACAGGGCAGCAGCTTGACATCATGGCCATGATCGGGATATTGATGGTTCTCGGCCTTGTGGCGAAAAACGGCATACTGCTCATTGATTTTACAAACCAGAAAATGGCGGATGGAATGAGCGCGAGGGAAGCGCTGACGCACGCCGGCCCGATACGTTTAAGGCCGATTCTGATGACAACTTTTGCCATGATATTCGGGATGCTGCCGCTTGCCTTCGGTTTCGGCGAGTCTGTCATAATGGCAAAGACAATGCCGATTGCCGTAATAGGGGGGCTGCTAACCTCGACATTTCTGACGCTCATAGTTATACCGGTGGTGTATGAATGGGTGGAGGGAAGAAAAAAAGCACAGAAAGTAGACAGGAGAAAGTAGAATGTTTGCCAATATTTTGTAGGGGCGGACTTATATGTCCGCCCGCACCCGGGCTCGTTTGCCGTGCTGAAGGGTATTTTTTCCGGCCGTCGTCCGAAGTTTTGCTTCAGGCAGATCCGGAGAAAGAACGGTGGCATTAAAGTTTTACCGTCGCTTAACTGACACAGTAGTTATTGTTGGACGCCCGTCCGTAAAAAATACCCTTCAGCACGCCGCCCGCACGGCAACTTTGTTTTGCATGTGTTTTGCTCTCGTATGGGTGGACACGCCTCAAACAATCTGTTAAAATCAACACAAGAAAAAAATCAGGGGGATAAACATGGACATAGAATTAAAGGAATCCGCCTTTCAGGGACAGAATATCGTGATAAGGGTGCACGGCATCCTTGGCGGCTCGCAACTGCTGTTAAACGGGGCGCCAGCGCCCCTGGAAAAAGGTTTTTATACACTCACAGACAACGCGGGAAAGACTGTCAAAGCGAGGCTGAGGCGCAGGTTTTACGATCCCGTGCCCGTACTTGAACTTGACGGTGTAAAAATAAAGATAGCGCCATCATTAAAATGGTACGAATACACATGGATGGCCGCTCCGGTTGTGGTTCTTCTTTTTGCGGGAGGCGCTCTTGGCGCTGTTTTCGGGGCGGCGGCGCTTGTGGCAAGCGCCACGGTTTTCAGAACAAAAATCAACGGGGTTTTAAAATATTTATCATCTCTTTTATTTTCCGTCGCGGGATGGGCTTGTTTTTACCTTTTCATAATGATTATCGGCGTTAACTGGGTCAGGACGCCGCAGTGGCACACGGAGAATTTCAAGGATTTTGGATTCTCCATTGAAAGCCCTTACACGCTTGAGGATGAAAACGCGGCGCCTGACAAAGATTCATTCAAGGCGCAGATGTCAAAACAGAATTCCGACAAGCTTCCGTCAAGCTGTACCGTGAGCGTGGAAAGTTTTGTTATGAACGGTAAAATAAAGGTGAACCCCGCCGAACTGGCCAATATCGCCATGGACGAGTATAAAGCAGACGCAACATACAGCGACGTGGAGGTTAACACAAAAGACGCGAAATTTTCCGGCATGGACGCGGAAACATCGGAGGGCAGTTTTAAATTGTTCCACCTGTTCACATATGATTTCAAGCACATATTCGTGATTTCAGGAGACAGGATATGGCACATCTCGGTGGACTACGCGGCCGGAAAACCCGAGCTTGAAAAGACGGCGCAGAAGGTAATGGCTTCGCTGGATATTACTTCTGTTTCAAAAAAGAAATAAGGCGGTATAAATATGGATATGAAGGGCTGGCAGATATTCGCGTTCGGTTCCGCTTTTTTTGCGGGGCTCACGGCCATATTCGGCAAGGTGGGCGTCCAGGGCGTCGATTCAAACATCGCGACATTTATCAGGACGGTGATAATTCTGGGTATAATCGCCGTAATAATCACGGCGCGCGGGGAATGGAACAATACAGGCGGCCTTAACGCGCATTCGGTTACATTTCTCGCACTGTCGGCCGCGGCAACGGGGCTTTCGTGGCTGTGTTATTACAGGGCGCTTCAACTGGGGCCAGCGTCAAGGGTCGCGCCGGTTGACAAGTTAAGCGTGGTATTTGCCATTGTGCTGGCTGTTGTTTTTCTCGGGGAAAAAATGACATGGAAAAGTATTTTAGGCGGAGCCTTTGTCGCCGCCGGCGCCGTCATACTTGCGCTGGGGTAGGGATATAAGCCGCATTAAAACCGCCGTCATTGCCGTGAAGAGCAGGCCGAGTTCAAAATTATAAACGTCAAAATCCGCAAGGTTGTGTATAATAAAAGCCGTTATCCCGCAAAGAATTGAAAAAGCAGTTATTTTACCGGGCCATTCCATGGAGCTTATATTCCGCGCGATTGCGGCGTATCCGGCGGCAATTGCGGCCAGCAGAAGCCCGAGGCCGGCAAGTCCCGTCTCAACAGCCGTCTGGAGAATAAAATTATGGGCATATTTAAGGTGGTTCCATATATCCGCGGGATTGGAGTTGTAAATAATTTCAAATGTCCCCGGCCCTGAACCGAAAACCGGGTATTTTTTTATAATGTAAAACATTTTTAAATAAGCGGCCATTTTTTGGTGCATTTCGGCGGCAAATACGCCCGTGCCACGCATTTTAAAGAGGGCAAAAAGCAGGACTGTGCCGGCCGCCGCTGTCAGGATAAAAGCCGGAATGAATTTTTTGAACGGAATATTTTTTATAAAAAACAGGGTTAAAAAAAACGCGGCAACAAGCGAAATAAAAGCGCCGATGGATTTTGTCAAAAAGAGGTTAATTATCATCAGCGCCGCCGCGGCCAGCATAGGGAGTCTGTATTTTTTTTCCGAAAGCGCCAGCCCGGCTGTTATGGGAATTATTAAAATCAAAAATCCCGCAAACGCGTCCGGATAAATAAATGTGGAAAAGATACGGCCGGATTTCAGCCGTTCCACCACGGCCGTCATGTTTCCCATATTATGCGAGTAAAGGTAGTTCAGCGTGTCGTTAAAACCGAAAAAATACTGGTACAGGCCGTAAAGGCATATCAGCGATGCGGCGGCTGTCAGAAGATATAAAAAAATCTTATAAAATTTTTCGGCATAATTGAAAACAAGATAATAAACAAGAATGAAAAGGGCGAATGAGGCCGTTGAAAATAATGAGGCCGTCCGCGATATTGAAAATAGCGCCGATACCGCCGTCCAACAGAGAATAAGGAAAAGCGGCACATCAAGAGGGGTTTTCGCGGCTGCTTCTTTTGACAGCCCCCGGCGGATGATGAAAAGCAGGCCGGCGGCGAGAAGCGCGGATTTGTAAACAAAGGCGAGGGCTTGCGACGCGTAAGGCGGGTAAAAAAGAGAGGCGCATATTGTCAATGCCGCCACAGCGGGTATTGATACATCCAGAATGCGGAGTATATTATTTTTCATGGTTTTTGTCTGCCCGCAAAAGCCCTTTTTTGTTTCAGCCGTTCAATAAGGGAATATGAACACCCGCAATAATCCTGTCTGTAAAGTCCGTATTCACGGGAAAGCACAATTGACTTTTTAAAACCGTCTTGTTTTTTGAAATTGGATTCGAGATATTTGACATTGTATTTTTCGGCGGCCTCTTTTCCAAGGCGGTTAATCAGGGCCATATCCTTGTGCGGGGATATGGTCAGGGTCGTGGCAAAAATTTCAACGGCGAGCTCTTTGGCTTTTTGCGCTGTTTTTTCCATCCTCATTCTGAAGCATATCTCGCACCGTTTTCCGCGCTCGGGCTCCCCGGCATAAAGTTTGCATAAAGAAAACCATTCCTCAATATCATAAGGCACATCCGGGACATTTTCCACGGAAGATATCCCGGCGAGTTTTTCCATATCAGCCACCCTTTTGTAATACTCGCCGCGCGGATGGATGTTGGGGTTGTAAAAAAAAGTGACGGGCTCATAACCCGCCTCACGCAGGGCGTTTATGGTATGTGTGGCATCGGGCGCGCAGCAGACGTTTAATAATATTTTCAAAAAATGCTCCTTGTTTCGGGCCGCCACATGGGGGCGGCCCCTACGGTGAATTGCGGAACAAAAACATTTTACGGACTAACGCAAAAAATGTAAATCATTTTTATTAATTAAAACTTGATTTTGGCGTTTCATCTGGTATGTATATTAATAGAACCTCTGAAATATAGAGGTTAAGGGAAAGCCGGCAGTTACCAGAAATGGTACAAAACGTCGAAAAGCTTTCCCTCACAATCAAGCAAGTGTGTTATATGAGGCAGGCGAAGAGAGCCTGCCTTTTGTCATTTATATAAATAAATTTTTTTATAAATTACAAAGGTAAAATTTAAAACCAAAAAGTACAATTATTAAAGTGGATAAGGGGAGAGCAACTAAGCAGTTTTGTTTTACTTTAAAATTTAATAGTTGTACTTCTTGGTTTAAAATTTTAAATTTTAACTTGACAAAGTATATAGACTTTGTTATATATATTTATGACAAAGATAATAGACATAATATAGAAACCGGAGGGATTTATGAAGATAACTTTTAAAGGTGATTACGCGATAAAATCACTTCTGTATCTTTCGGCAAGGTATATAAGGGAAAGAGGCGCCGAGACATACAGCCAGATTCAGGAAATATCAAAGGATCAGGATATCCCGTTGAAATTTTTGGAGCAGATACTTTTGAGTTTGAAAAACGCGGGATTCGTCAGGAGCCTGCGCGGGAAGAACGGAGGGTATACAATTGCCAGGGATCCGGAAGATATTAAACTCGGCGACATTATAAGGCTCATGGACGGACCGCTGTCGCCCATCGCATGCGTTAGCAAATCTGCATACCAGAAATGTGATTTTGAGCCGCGCTGTGTTTTAAGGCCCATATGGGCAAGGGTTAACGACGCAATAAGCGGCATAGTCGACAACATCAGCTTCAGGCATTTGGTCGAGATGGAAAGCGATATGAAAAAGAAATCAATAGAAGATTTTGTATACCAGATATAAATAAAAAAACAAAGGAGAGAAAAATGGGCGATTACAAATTTGAGACTTTGCAGCTGCATGCGGGACAGGTAGTGGACTCGGAAACACATTCAAGGGCGGTGCCGATATACCAGACGACATCATACACGTTCGAAGACACAAAAGACGCGGCAGACCTTTTCGCGTTAAAAAAATTTGGCAACATCTATACAAGGCTGATGAACCCCACCACCGACGTGCTCGAAAAAAGAATCGCAGCGCTTGAAGGCGGAGCCGCGGCGGTGGCGTTTGCGTCCGGTATGGGCGCAATCACGGCCGCAATACTCGCGATAGCCTCGGCGGGCGATGAAATTGTGGCGGCCTCGAGCCTTTACGGCGGCACCGTTACCCTTTTCGGCCACACCCTGCGGAAATTGGGGATAAACGTCATATTTGTGGACGCCAAGGATCCGGCAAATTTTAAAAGGGCCATAACGCCGAAAACAAAGGCGCTCTATGCCGAAACGCTGGGAAACCCGGAACTTAACATACTTGATATTGAAGCGGTCGGAAAGATAGCAAAAGAGGCGAAAATTCCGCTGATTGTGGACTCCACAATGACGCCGCCGTGCCTGGTAAAACCGCTTGAACACGGGGCCGACATAGTGGTGCACTCGATGACAAAATATATAGGCGGCCACGGAACATCACTCGGAGGCGTAGTGGTGGATTCCGGAAAATTTGACTGGGCCAACGGAAAATTTCAGGACCTTGTGGAACCGGATCCGTCATATCATGGCCTGAAGTTCCATGAAACTTTCGGAGGCCTGGCTTATATAATAAAGCTGAGGGTTTCTGTCTTAAGGGACACTGGCGCTGCCATAAGCCCGTTCAACTCTTTTCTTATTCTTCTCGGCGTGGAGACGCTTTCACTTCGGATGGAAAGGCACTGCTCAAACGCGCTGAAAATAGCGCAGTGGCTGGTTAAAAATCCCAAAGTCGGTTGGGTGAATTATCCCGGCCTTGAAACATCGCCCTCTTACGCGCTGGCAAAAAAGTACCTTCCGGGCGGCGCCTCGGGCATGATAGCTTTCGGCATAAAAGGCGGTATTGAATCCGGCGTGAAATTCATCAACAGCGTGAAACTGCTCTCACACCTGGCCAATATCGGCGACGCGAAAACCCTTGTTATACACCCGTGGACCACGACACACCAGCAGCTTTCAGACGCGGAAAAAAAGGCGGCCGGAATATCCGAGGATTTTATCAGGCTCTCGGTCGGCATTGAGAATGTTGACGATTTAATAGCGGATATAGGGCAGGCGCTAGAAAAAATATAAACAGGAGGTTTGAATATGGCCGGAATATATGAAGACATTACCAAAACAGTGGGCAACACGCCGCTGGTAAGGCTCAATAAGCTGGTTAAGGGAATCAGCGCGAAACAGGTGCTTGTAAAACTTGAGTCTTTCAATCCCCTCTCAAGCGTAAAGGACAGGATAGGCGTGGCAATGGTCGAGGACGCCGAGAAAAAGGGGAGGATTAAACCCGGAGATACGCTGATAGAGCCGACAAGCGGGAACACGGGCGTGGCGCTGGCATTTACGGCGGCGGCGAAAGGGTACAAACTTATCCTTACCATGCCGGATACAATGTCAATTGAGCGCAGGCAGCTGCTTGTCATACTGGGGGCGCAGTTGGTGCTGACTCCCGGCGCCGAGGGAATGAAGGGGGCCGTGGCAAAGGCTGAAAGCCTTAACAAGGAAATAGCGGGTTCAATAATAGTGGGCCAGTTTGACAATCCCGCAAACCCCGAGATACACCGGAAAACCACGGCTGAAGAAATATTGAAAGACACGGATGGAAAAGTCGACATTTTTGTCGCCGGAATAGGCACCGGAGGCACAATAACCGGGGTTGGCGAAGGGCTTAAAAAGAAAAATAAGGATATAAAAATAATAGCGGTTGAGCCGGATGCTTCCCCGCTGCTGTCAACAGGACAGGCAGGGCCGCACAAGATACAGGGCATAGGGGCGAATTTTGTTCCAAAAGTGCTTAACAGGGAAGTTATAGACGAGATAATAAGGGTTAAAGACAATGACGCCGGTGAGACCGCAAGGGCGCTGGCGAAACAGGAAGGCATTCTTGTCGGGATTTCAAGCGGAGCCGCGGCATGGGCCGCGATTGAACTGGCAAAGAGGCCGGAGAATAAAGGAAAAACAATAGTGGCCCTTCTGCCGGACACCGGGGAAAGATACCTTTCAACGTGGCTGTTTAAGGATGCCGCGGGGAATTAAAAATTTAAAAGTCAAAACCAAAAAGTACAACCGAGAAATTTTAAAGTAACAAAATTTGTTTTTTGCTCTGATTTTGACTTGCCAAGTTGGTACTGTCGGAAAATCCTTGGCGGGTTTTATCCGGGGTATATGNNATATACCCCGGATCAGGTAATGTTTGCGGGATTTTCCGACAGTACCAAGTTGTACTTTTTGGTTTTGCCTTTAAAATTTTAACTTATATTTTTCCTGCCATTGTGCTATAATTTTTTAAAATTGATTATATAAAAAGGCAAAAGGAGCAAAATTAAAGAAATGGAAAAACCTCCCAGCGATTCAGTGGGTATTGTAAAAGTACAATATTTCACTTTCGCGGATCCCCCCAATGAAATGGCCCTCGAAAAAGGCGGAAAACTCGGCCCGATTACCATTGCCTATGAAACCTACGGGAACCTTAATAAGGAAAAGAGCAACGCTATAATGGTATGCCACGCACTTTCCGGCAGCGCCCACGCCGCCGGATATTATACAGATGAAGACATAAAGGGGCCGAAAAAGAATACCGGCTGGTGGGACCTGATGATAGGCCCCGGCAAACCCATAGACACAAACAAATACTTTATAATATGCCCAAATATTATAGGAAGCTGTTACGGCTCAACCGGGCCGGCATCTAAAAATCCCGCGACCGGAAAAGAATACGGCATGTCCTTCCCCGAAGTAACAATTCCGGACATGGTAAAGGCGCAGAAGATACTTCTAGACAGCTTCGGGATAGACAGGCTGGTGTCGGTCATCGGCGGATCCATGGGCGGCATGCAGGCCCTTGAATGGGCGCTTCAGTTTCCTGACATCCCGAAATCCATAATATTCATAGCGGCATCAGCGGCGCTTTCCGCCCAGGAAATCGCCCTTGACGCGGTCGGCAGGAACGCCATCAAGATTGACCCTGACTGGAACGGCGGCAGTTATTACGGCACCGGCAAGCAGCTTCAGGGGCTCGCGGTGGCAAGGATGGTCGGCCACATATCATACCTGTCCGAAGAGGGTATGGAAAAAAAGTTCGGCCGCAGGGCCGAGGACCCGGCAATGGCAGCTGCCATGTCTGATTTTGAGAAAAAATTTGAGAACGGTTTTGCTGTGGAGGGATATCTGGCGCATCAGGGAAAAAAGTTTGTTGACAGGTTCGACGCTAATGCCTACCTTTATATAACAAAAGCCATGGATTATTTTGACGTGGACAACAAATACGGCGGGGGTTCGCTTAATAAGGCAATGAAAAGGATAAAAGCCGAGGTAATGATGGTTTCTTTCACGTCGGACTGGCTTTTTTCCCCGGCCCAGGCTAAAGAAATCGTTCAGGCCCTGACGCTCAACAACAAGGATGTCTCATATATAGAGATAAAATCCATCCACGGCCATGACGCTTTTTTGCTGGAAAAAAAGACAATAGCGGAAAACAAGATACTGGGCCAGGCTTTCAAAAACTTTTTGATCCATATCAAATAGGGCGGGGCAATTAAATGAACAAAGAGATATATTTAAAGCACACATATGAAGAGATCGTGAACATGATAGATGAAAATTCACGCGTGCTGGATCTTGGCTGCGGCAACGGCGAACTGCTGGAACTGCTTTACAACCGGAAAAATGTTTACGGCCTTGGCGTTGATATCAACACCGAGGAGGTTTTGAACTGCATAAAACGCGGGGTTTCGGTCATTCAGGAGGATATAGAGGACGGCATATACAAGTACAAGGACCAGGCCTTTGATTTTGTCATACTTTCCGAAACCCTTCAGGCAGTCAAAAGGCCCGACCATGTCATGAACCAGATACTCAGGGTGGGAAAAAAAGTTATAGTGACATTCCCGAATTTCGCCTATTATAAATTAAGGTTCAAATTCCTTTTCGCCGGAATAATGCCGAAATCAGAAATACTGCCCTTTGAATGGTTCAACACTCCGAACATTCACCTGCTGACCATCAGGGATTTCAAGAATTTCTGCAAAGCTAATTCCATAAAACTGCTCAAGGAAATTTACCTTGTGGGCAGGCAGAAAAAAATGGATAATAATCTGGGGCTTGAAAATATTTTTGCGGAAGAGGCTGTTTTTCTTATACAGCGCATACCACAGGAAAAAATAACATTTAAAGAAGTGCTTGTAAACGGATCAAAAAAGTAATAATTTTCCGCAGTATTATTTAAAACCTGAAAATAACGTTAAAATATCCAAAATCTCATTATTTCCTTGAAAATAAGGGGATTTTCGTAAAAAAGCCGCTAAAACCCTTGAAAAATGACATTTTTTTATTGACCACATACCTATTGTGTGTTATAAATATTCAAAATACAATATATGGTATAATAATCCCGTCTAAAGCGGGGATAATTTGGAGGATGAGGGGAAAGATGAAAAAAAATCATACAACAATTCAATATCAAATAAGGAGTCGCCATTAAACGGGCTCGTTCTTCCGGCATTTGATTATGACCATGGAAACGCATTCTAGAAAGAGGATTTATATATTTTAAAAAACAGGAGGAAGTAAATGACGAAATCGGAAATGATCCAGGCAATCTCGGACAAGGCAGGAGTGGCAAAGAAAGATGTTAAGAAAACCGTGGAGTCTTTCACGGAAGTTATCATCTCGACGCTCAAGAAAGAGAAAAAAGTAAAGCTCCCGGGGCTCGGAATTCTCGCGGTAAAGCACCGCAAGGCCAGGATGGGACGCAACCCGCTCACCGGCGCGACAATCTCGATACCGGCGAAAAAAGTTGTAAAAATGAGGATAGCAAAGGATCTGAAAGCGGCTGTCCTTTAGTAAATAATATAGGATTAAAATGCCCGGCTTTTTAGCCGGGCATTTTTTTTTAATATATGCAGCCTTATGCATGCCATGAACCCTTGTGGGTACTGTCGAAAAACCTGTTGCAAGGTTTATCCCGGTATAATAAAGACGGCCTCTTGCGAGGCCATCAGATGAGCGGCGCAAGGCCGATAAAAACACCATATACCCGGGATCAGGTAACATTTACGGGGTTTTTCGACAGTACCTTGTGGTTCATGGTGGCGGCCCGAACCATGGCCTGTCTGCCTGGCATTGCATCGCGCCGGTTTAATTCAATTAAATGGTGGATTTTTGCCGGATTTTGAATTAAAATTATACAAATGGCGCAATCAATCATTAATAAGGGAAAAAATAGAGAAATATGCTCCGGGGCGGTAAAATTAACCCTGCTTGCCGTTATGCTTTTAATTGCCCCTGTGATAATTTTTGCCGGCGCCGTCAAGGACGATATTTTAAGGTCACCTGGCGCAAGGGCCGCCGGAATGGGCGGGGCATTTACTGCTGTGGCCGATGATTATTCCGCTTTTTTCTGGAACCCGGCCGGGCTTGTGCTTGACAACCATATTTCCGGAACCCTTCTTTACGATTCAATATATTCCAACAAGGAGAACAACGGAGGGTTTAATTACACCATACCCGTATTTGACAATTATACCGGCGCGTTTTCCTACATAAAATCAACCTATGATTCATCGGGTTACGAGGATGACATACTGTATTTTACCGGGGCGGCTTGGCTTGACGATGAGAAAAAATACGCCCTCGGCGGCAGTTTTAAATTCATGAGCACAAGCGAGTCAAATTACAACGTCTTCGGCAGGGCGGGCAGCGCCGACCTGGGAATAATGGTATTTCCGGACATGCTTGAAAAGAAGATAAGGTTCGGCTTTCTCGCACAGGACCTCGGATCGGTAATGATATGGAACAACGGCATAAACCAGCCCATCCCCTACCTTTTTAAAATGGGTTCAAGTTATACTTTCGACCCGACCGCCGTGGTCGATATGGATATCGACATTCTGCAGAGCGAGGGGAGCAGGTACCACAGCAGGACCGGGATAAACCTCGGCGGTGAAAAATGGTTCATGAACGACATTGTCGGAAACTTCGGGTTGAGGGCCGGATTCGCGTGGCGCGAGGCGCTTGACCCGGATTATAATTTTACTTTCGGCTTTTCCTACAGCAGGCGGGATTTTGAATTTGATTACGCTTACGCCCCCGGGGTGGACAGCCTGGGCGAGACCCACAAGCTGGGTTTTACCTATTATTTCGGCTCAAGGGAAACGCTGAACACGGCGGCAGGCGCGACAGCAACCGCGGCGACGCAGGAGGCCGCGGCGGTTACGGCAACGGCGGAAACAGCCGCTGTAACCGAAAAATTCAAGAATATGGAAATGTCGGTGAGCTCTAAATATTTTTCGCCGAACAACGACGGGGTCATGGACAGTGTTGATTTCGTATTGAGGAACAATCCGCCGGATTACAGGGGAATCAGCTGGTCCTTCGTCATGTCGGATACGAAGGGCAGGCCGGTGAAAACATTAAGGGGAACAGGAGCGATTCCGGAACTTTTTACATGGCGCGGCGACGATGATGACGGCGTGACCGAGGCCGACGGCGACTTTACCGCAACGCTTGCGGTAAATTATAACGGGTTTGAAGTGTGGAAAAAATCAAGGGTGGTCGCACTTGACGACACACCGCCGGCGTTCGATGTTGAACTGTCGCCGAGAGTTTTTGCGCCTTCAAAAAGCAGCGCCGTAAAAGATATGATAATACTGATAAAAACAAAAGCGGATGATATAAAATCATGGCAGCTTGCCATAACGGATTCCTTAAAACATGTGATAAGAAAAATGTCGGGAGACGGCTTTACACAAAAACTGACATGGAACGGGAAGGACGCCCTTGACAATCCGCTAAAAGACGGGCAGTATTCGGCGGACATAACAGAGGTGGATTACGCAGGCAACAGCTACAGTGTTTCAACTGCTTTCACCGTGGACACCAGGCTTACGGCCATAAAAGCCGATTCTGACATCAAAATATTCAGCCCGGGCAGGGATAAGGTTACATTTACTGTGGACTTTTCGGATCCGAAAATGGTGAAAAGCTTCGACCTTGAGATACTGGGTAAAGATAACAAGTCCATAAGGGTTTTTTCCGGAAAGACGGGGGCTTCAAAAAAGATAGTATGGGACGGAACTGACGAAGCATCCGCGCCGGTAAAGGGAGGGGCGGCTTATACATACAGGGTCAATGTCCAGCAGAAGAACGGGATAAAAAACAGCGCAGAGGGCATAATACAGACGTCACTGCCGGAATTCAAGGATGCGGGGATTGAAATGACGCTCGCGACAGTGGATTTTGCGGCTGGCGATTCCGCAATACCCGCGGATGAAAATTCCGGGTTAAACCAGGCTGTCGAAGCAGTAAAAAAATACGCGAAGGAATATTATATTTATGTGAAAGGCTACGCAACGGACGCCGGCGGCGCGGATGAGAACATGAAACTGTCCCTGGCGCGCGTCCAGGCGGTGCGTGATTATCTGGTATCCGCGGGAGTGGCCGAGCATAATATTTTTATGGAGGGGTTAGGCGACTGTTCGTACACCGGGGGCCTTTCTAAAACAGAACTTGCAAAAGAGGGAAAAAGGGTCGAGGTTGATCTTCTTACAAAGTGACCAAGAAAGCAATTGATTTTATATAGAGGCAATATTATAATTACAACATAAAACCTTCTGTCAAGGGGTTAAAGGAGCTTATAACTTGGAAGGCGAGGAAAAAAAGCTTTACATAAAGCTGGCGTACGGATATTACCAGGGCAAGGAATATAAAAAAGCCCTTGACCTGTATGAAAAAATATACAAATCGGACACCGATGATTTTAACGTGCTGAATATGCTGGCCGACACATACGTGAAACTCAATATCAGGGATAAGGCAATTGAGGCGTATGTATCAACCATAGCCATTCTGGAGCGCAAGGAACAGCATGAAAAGGTAATCAGGCTGTGTAAAAAGGCGGCAAAGGCATTTCCCGACGACCAGCGCGTCAAATCAAAACTGAAAAATTCTCTCAGGCTCATGGCCAATGAGGCGGAAAAAAAGGCTTCCGCCCATGAATATTCCGAAGCGCGCGCCATATTTGAAAATCTTGCCGAGTTCAACAGCGACGATTTCCCCGTCAATATCAAGCTGAAGGAATTAAACGACGAGGAAGCGGCTTATACCGCGAGGTCGCGCAGGCAGGAGGAATCCAAAAAGGCGGAATCGCCGCAGGATACGCAGAAGGACCTTATATCTAAATTTGACAAAATGGCCCAGAATTATATATCAAACGGTGATTTTGACGGCGCCGTGGAGACCTACATTACCGCCTTAAAACTCGCCCCGGGCAATGAGGATTTGCGGGCAAAACTACATAAAGTTTATCTGACCATAGCCCAGGAATCGCAGGGTGAAAAGGTATGGGAAAAACTTAACAAGAATCCGGTTGACAAACTGGAAGAGGCCAAACGCAAAGCGACCGAGGAACGGCAGGCGCAGATAATGAGGGAAGAAGAGGCGCGCGCCAGGAAAATGATAGAGGACGAGGCAAAACTCCAGTCCGAGTACGAGGCTCAGGAACTTGCCATAATACAGGCCGCGGCCGATGAGTTAAAGCACAAACTTGAAGAGGCGCAGAAGGACGAAAAACTAAAGGAAGAAGAGATACAGAGGATAACAAAAGAGCAGGAAGAGAAAAAACGGGAGCTTCTTGAAAAATTAAAAAGGGAAGCAGTCGAGAAATTCAACAGGCAGAAAGAGGCCATACGCGCGCAGGTTGCCGCTGCCCAGCAGGAAAAGCAGCGCGAACAGGCGGTTCAGGACGCGGGGATTTTCGGCGGAAAGAATGCATCAACCGCGGACCTTATGGAAAACCTGAAAAAAGCCTATGAAACGCCGAAAGTCGGCGCGCAGGAGCCGGAAGCAGAACAGGTAAGGGCGGATATACAGGAAATGGCAAAGGATATACCGGTGGCAAAAGCCTTGGTGGAAGATGGCCCGGCGGAGGCTGCTGAGGATAAAAAAGAGGATATCATCGACGACATAGGAGAGGCAGAAAGAAATACCGCGCACAATATGGAAGAAATAGTGGTGAATGACGAGACCCTTGATTCGTTGATAACCATGTCATATATTTACATAAATCAGGGGCTATATAAGGAAGCTATGCGCATATATAACAAGCTTTCGGAAAAATATCCGGATAACAGGGAAGTAAAAGGGATACTTGAAGAGATAACAAAACGGCAGGGTTCCTGAAAAAGACGCGTAATAATCCGGCCTATCTTATTTCCTGAAAATCTCAATACGGGGTAATTATGGACAAATTCAAACTAAACACCGGATACAGCCCGGCGGGCGACCAGCCGGCCGCCATCGATAAAATTGTTTCAAAATTAGAACAGGGTGAAAAGTTCCAGACCCTGCTCGGCGTCACGGGTTCGGGAAAAACCTTCACCATGGCGAAGGTGATTGAACGGACAAACAGGCCCGCCATTGTGATATCGCACAACAAAACACTCGCCGCCCAGCTTTACATGGAGTTCAAGGAGTTTTTTCCGCAGAACGCCGTCGAATATTTTGTTTCCTATTATGATTATTACCAGCCCGAGGCTTATATCCCGCACAGGGACCTTTACATAGAAAAGGACTCTGCCATTAACGACGAACTTGAAAGGCTCAGGCTCTCCGCAACCCATAAACTCCTCACGCGCAGGGATGTCGTGATAGTAGCGTCGGTCTCGTGCATTTACGGCGTCGGCTCCCCGGAATACATAAAGCAGATGAGGTTCTATGCTGAAACAGGGGACAGGCTCACAATAGACGAACTGTCGGCAAACCTGACCCGGCTTCAGTACACGCGCAATGAATTCGAGTTCACACAGGGAATATTCAGGGTAAAAGGGGACATAGTTGAAATCTTCCCGGCCTATTCGGTGACGGCGCTGAGGTTCGAGTTTTTCGGCGACGTGCTGGAAAAAATATCCGAGATAGATCCGGTGAGCAAGAGTACGATAGCGGAGATGAAAAAAACCGCGGTTTATCCCGCAACCCATTACGTGATGCCGGAGGATATGCTGAAAAAAGGGATTGAGGGGATAAAAACTGAGCTTGAGGCAAGGCTTAAAAGCTTCGAGGGGCACCCCGTTGAATATGAAAGGCTCAAGACGAGGACCAACTATGATATAGAGATGATACAGGAAATGGGATATTGCAAGGGCATAGAAAATTACTCGAGGATAATGGAGGGCAGGAAACCCGGCTCCGCGCCGTATACACTGCTGGATTATTTTCCCGAAGATTACCTCATGTTCATAGACGAGTCGCATGTCACAATACCGCAGTTTCACGGCATGTACGCCGGGGATTATTCACGGAAGAAAAATCTTGTGGATTACGGATTCAGGCTGCCGGCGGCATTTGACAACAGGCCGCTTAAGTTCGATGAATTTGAAAAGAAGATGAACCAGGTGGTTTTTGTCTCGGCCACACCCGAGGATTACGAGCTTGAAAAAAGCGGCACGGAAAACATAGCGGAACAGATAGTCAGGCCGACAGGACTGGTGGACCCGGAGATAACAATAAGAAAGACGGCGGGCCAGGTGGATGACCTGATGGTCGAGGTAAAAAAGAGGGCGGAACTCGGCGAGAGGGCGCTTGTGACAGTGCTAACGAAGAAAATGGCCGAGTCGCTGACGGAATTTTTAAAGGAACGCGGTGTCAAATGCAGGTACCTTCATTCCGACATAGACACACTCGAGAGGATACAGATAATACGCGAGTTAAGGGAGGGTAAATTCACAGCATTGATAGGGATAAACCTTTTAAGGGAAGGGCTCGACATCCCGGAGGTATCGCTCGTGGCAATACTCGACGCCGACAAGGAGGGATTTTTGCGCTCCGAAACGGCTCTGATACAGACGGTTGGCAGGGCTGCCAGGAATGTGAACGGAAGGGTGATAATGTACGCCGACGTTGTTACCGGCTCCATGAAAAGGGCCATTGATGAAACAAACAGGCGCAGGGAAAAGCAGGTGCAGTACAACATTGAAAATAATATAACGCCGCGGTCGATAAAAAAAGAGATAAAAAAGATAATGGGGTCGGTATACGAAATGGATTATTATACGGTCCCGGTGGACGGCGGGGAGCAGGGGTATCAGTATAAGGACGCGGCGGATTTGATACGCCAGCTCGAGGCGGACATGGTAAACGAGGCAAAGGCGCTGAATTTCGAGAAAGCCGCGGAACTTCGTGATAAGATAGAGGATATAAAGGACACGGGCGTTAAAAAGCAGAAGAAAAAAAAGTACAGGTTTTAAACTATAATTAATCATGGAGGAATACATGGGAACAACCGGGATCAAGGGAAAATGGGCTTTATTGACGGGGGCGAGCAGGGGAGTGGGCGCAAGGGTTGCGGGCGCTCTTGCTGAAAAAGGGTGTAAACTAATACTTCAGAGCAGAACCCTGGACGGCACAAAGAAAATGGCGGAAGGGTTTAAAGCAAAGGGTATCGAGGCACATTCCGTCGCGGCGGAGCTGTCAGACCCGGCGCAGGTTCAGCGCCTTATTGCGGAAGCAGGACGCATATCCGGCGGCCATATTGATATACTTTATAATAACGCCGGCATCATGACGAAATACCGTGAGAAAATATATGACGCAACCACTGAAGAATATGCAATGAGTTTTATGGTAAACGTGATAACACCGGCCATGATATGCAACGCTTTTATCCCGAAGATGGTGGAAAGGGGATGGGGGCGCGTTGTTAATGTCACTTCAGGAATCGCGGATGAGCCGCAATTAATGGCATACAGCTGTTCAAAGGCTGCCCTTGACCGTTATGTGCGCGACATGGTAAAAAAACTGGACGGCACGGGAGTGCTCATTAATTTAATGGACCCGGGCTGGCTGCGCACTGACCTTGGCGGGCCGCAGGCGCCCAATGACCCGGATTCTGTGCTTCCGGGCGCGATGGTGCCGGTACTGCTGGAT
>PLPI01000043.1 GCA_003159495.1 candidate division FCPU426 bacterium
GCTGTCAAGTATGTCAGAAGGGTTTATTTCAGTCAAACTACCGCTCTTTTTAAACTCTTTGATAAGCTGTTTACCTGTCTTATCACTGTGCTTGTTAAATCTTTCCTTTATGGCGTCTATCTGCCCGGTCTTTGAGTTTAATCCCGCCTTTTTTTTATCTTCTCTTGCTTTTCTTATATCATCTGCTGTTCCCATGTCCAACCCTCCTTATATTTTATCCAATATCTCTTTTTTTATCCTCTTGAACACATTGTATTTTGTATCCAGTTTTTCAGTGGTAAAGTTGAATTTTAAATCAAACGGCAGCCCTTCCCAGGTGGACCGCTCATAAAAAATTGAATAGGGAACTATGTTATTAAATATCATTTCTTCTGAAAATATTGAATCCAGCGCATCAAAGAATTGTCCCATAAGCTTTTTGCTTTCATCATACTGGTTTATGATCGTTCCAAGCAGTTTTACCTTGTGTCCGCTTTCCTTTTGAATGTCATCTAACGTGTTTAGAAGGTTTTCAACGCCTATTAATTCGTTCTTTCCCGGCTTAAGGGGTATTATCACATAGTCTGACAGGTTTAACGCGTTATATGTGAATACATTGAGACCGGGAGGGCAGTCAATGAACACAAAATCAAATTCAGAAAGTTTTTCCCGTAAAAATTCATTTAATTTGAGCAGTACCTTGCATTTATCGTTGCCAAATTTCGCCGGCAGCTCAATTTCAAACCTTTTCATCTTTTCGCGGTTACTCGGCAGTAAAAAAAGCTGCTTGTTAAACCCTTTTGTTTTCTCATCGTCAAAAACTTTTATGATTTCACAATCTTTGCCCTCATACGCCTCTGCAATGGTCTTACCGCCTTCGATGATGTCTATAAATTCGCTGAAAAGGGTGGTTGCCACATTATTCTGGGCCTCATTGTCGATTATAAGCGTTTTATAATCATCAGCAAAAGAACTGGCGATGTTCAATGTCAAAAAGGTCTTACCCACGCCGCCCTTGTTATTAACCATTGAAATAATTTTCGGTTTTTTCATATTAAATCCTCCTTATTTTCAGATGATCCAAGTTGTTATGTTTGATAAAGTTCAAATTCAGCATTCAAAATAAATGTTCTCTAACACGTGCGACATTTTAGCATAAATAATTTACTTTTGTTTTAAATATTGCTGAAAAAGGAAATTATTTTTTTTATATTAGCCCTAAAAACCTCTTTCACAGCAAAAAATCCACATCTTAATGATTTTTGGTCTTTTTTCCATGTTTGGTTTGATCTACACCAACGGTTTCATCCAGCGAAATTTTCTTGGTCTGGTTACTTAAAAACTGTCCTTTTTGATCCGTTTTTTCGTTTTAGAAATTGAAATAAAAATCGCTAAACGACTTATATGTTTATATGTATAAGTTAATACCTAAATGTTAATACTTATATAATAAAGAGGGCAGGGTTCTTGTTTACGGATAAGCAGTTCACCTTTACGGTAAAGCTGACTTCGTTTACGGATAAAAATCCCTCGTTTACGGAGATCAGCAGCGGAGCTCATTTACGGAAAACTTTTTAAATAAAAACCTATATTTAACAGAATCTTTAATTTAATGTCTCTTTTCCGGTTCTCCTTTACGGAAAAAACCCCTATTGACCTCGTTTACGGAAATAAACACCACATATTGTATTCAAGAATCACAAAAACCACAAGCATGGCTTTATTTGCGGCGCTCCTTTACGGAAACCATAAAAGGTGTATAAAGCTATACTATTTCTTTTAATACCTCTCCTGGGTCGTGTTTACAGAACCAAAATAGGATATATTTGTCCTCAAACTTGTATGCGGAGAGGTATTCTTTGTTTTTTAATGATTCACAGGTCTTACGCAGGGTCTTTGTCCTGGCTTCCAGGTCATTTGTTACAATTCCAATGAAATCGCAAAGGCTGTTGATCTCTTCGCTCCAAAACAGCTTCTTTTCAGCGCCGCGCTGTTTTTCAAGGTGTAATACCAGGTTATATTCAGTCGGAGTCTCAAGAAGCTTCTCTAGCTTCGCGTTAATGAGCTTGTAGTACCTGTTCCTGAGGCTATTTGCGAAGTAGTGGTTGAGTATGACCCTTGTTTTTACTTTGCCCCCACGGCCGCCATCCTCGACGAATTCAACCNNAGCCCGGGGATATAGTCCACCTGGCCATTGGAATCCTTAAACCTATAGACCTTATCAGAGAAAATTTCGGTATGCCTGAGTTTTAACAGGTCTTCTTTTAGCTGTTTGTAATAGTGACCGGCATCCGTCTTTCCCAGTCTTTTAAGCAGATCAGTGTTGAAAAACTCAACAGTATTGCTCGGCGGACATCCTTGTTCCAAAAAGATGCGTTCAATTTCAATATATAACCTGTTCCCGGAGTCAGTAGGCAGTTCGTTTGTAACCGGATTTTTATAAGTGACGGAGCAGGTAATACCATCAGCGGTAACAAAGGAAACTACGCGCGCGCCCTTGATCTTCCTGGTAGTGGCCCAACCAGGCACGATCCCGGCTATGTTCAAGTTAACGACAAGTGCATTCTTTTGAAAATTACCCGGTTTCTTTATGTCATTTCTTAATGTGCCGGTTTCCTGCAGGAACTTTAAGCCATTCTGCAACGATTTATTCAAGTATTTACGTATTGATTCAATGCTGTCTTTTTCAATATTATAGCCGCGTTCATTATTTTCACTTTTTACCGCAGAAACCACTTCAATGATGGATTCTTCGCCGGTCTGATATTCAGCATACTCTTTATAGCGCTTAACATACATACCTGCGCTTTTTTCCCAGTCCTCATCGCCGGCAACCTTGATGACAAGCTCTTTATAGTAATGGAAGTTTGAAGACTCTAGGAAACTGTAATTTTTAGCGTTTGTCATTTAGAACCCCGCTTTACTTGTTATTAACCCTTAACGTGCGGTTTTTTCCCTTTACTGCCACTATTTGACAATATTTCAGTCAAAAAGTCAATAAGGGGTACTGCGCGAACGTTCTTAGATACACTGAAATTTNNGGATAATAAATAACCCTGGCTCGTATTTAGCTTTTTAAAGCTGTCTTTTAACTGTTCTATGTTCTTGGCCATATTGGTTTTAATGCTCATGGAAGCTTTTATTTCAACAGGAATGTATTCCATTCCTTCCTGTATCAATAAATCCACTTCAAGCCCGTTTCCTGTCCTGAAGTAGTACATATCCTTTTCCTTATCGATGTTTTTGAAATGCTTGAGTACCTCAACAATACAGAAATTTTCAAACATTGCGCCAAATAGGTTATGTTCCCGCAGCTGTTCTATGGAGTTAATTTTATTTAAATGACAAGCTAGACCTATGTCAAAAAAGTAAATTTTAGGGGATTTGATAAGTCTTTTTGCTACCCGGCCGTAGTAGGGGTATAAAAGATAAATAATGTTGCTAGCCTGCAGTATTGATATCCAGCTTTTTATGGTATTCACAGATAAATTCATTTCTGACGCCAAAGAGCTCATGTTTAAGATTTGGCCGTTCCTGGATGCTATTATCTGTAAAAAATTATTGAATTCAGTCAATTTACCAATATCATAGAGGATTTTTATATCCCGTTCCAGATAGGTCTTGATGTATGCTTTATACCAAACCTCAACCGGTGTTTTCTTGTTTGTGTACAGTTCCGGATATCCTCCGCGCGCGCAATAGGAATAAAAGATCTTTTTTAGACTTGAATTGGTTCCGGAGAAAGTGTTTTTAAGCTCAGTAACGGAAAAAGGGAACATATTCAGGATCCCGATTCTGCCGGCGAGCGTTTCGGAGAAGCTTTTCATCATTAAAAACTGCTGGGACCCGGTCAATATATACCTGCCTTTAATATGTGGTTTTTCATCGACCTTGATTTTGATATATGATAGTAATTCAGGGGCATACTGGATTTCATCGATTATGACCTTTTCGCCAAGGTCATCAAGGAACAATTTGGGATCAGCTTTGGCCCTGGAACGTGTCGCAAGATCATCCAGGCTTATATATTTGTAATCATTGCCGAATATATGTGACAAAGTGGTTGTTTTACCGGTCTGTCTGGCTCCTGTAATGGCAACTACAGCGAAATAACCTGTATATGCCAGAATTTCCTTTTCGAGGTCCCTTTTTATGTATGGTGGTTTCATGAATCCAAATATACCACTAACACGCATATTTTGTCAAAGCATATTTGCAGTGTAACTGCAAATATGCTTTGAGCGGAAAAGCTAAAATTTTTAATAAAATATTGATGTTTACTCCCAACCTCCTTATCATCCCGCCGGCCCTTTTTTAGCTTACAAACAAATATTCGTAAATACTTTGGAGTAGCATCAAATAGCGCTTGATATTGCAATTATTAAGCCATATAATTATATTTATAAAAAGGAAACCACGGATATTTAATAGATAAATTAATTTTTTTTGAACAAAAGTAAAAGGGGGAAACATGATTTTACTAAAGGAGATTTTCCGAAAGGTAGAAAGGTTTTTAATGTCATATCAGATAGAGGCACTATTAAAAGGAATTTTATTACTTGTTTCATCTTTTGCAACCATTATTTTTGTTGGTATTTATACCCATTCTCAAATTTTAATATCTTTGTCAATCGTTGCATTATTTATTATCATAATAGGTTTTGAATGTCTCATAAAATATATCAAAACGTCGACAGGTCATTACATTTATGGCGGCAAGGCACACGGTTATTACAATGATAGAAATTATCCCAAGGCGATAAAATATTACAGTATGGACTGAACCCCTCCGACTGG
>PLPI01000015.1:0-3859 GCA_003159495.1 candidate division FCPU426 bacterium
GTCCTTGCGTACAGACTTTACAAGGAAGGATATCCCAGGCTTTTGCTGAATGAACAAGAATACAGGATACTTGAGACTTACGAATGGCCGGGAAACGCAAGGCAGCTCTATAAATTTCTCATGAGGTGCGCAATAATGGATGTCCGCGGCAAGGACATGAAGGAAGAGCTTAAAAAGCTCGCGTCTGAGGATATGCCGGCGGAAGGTTCTACATTCGGCGATGATGACAAGATAACAACAATGAAAGACGCTGAAAAATATGTCATCACAAAAGCCCTGCGTATCTGCAATGGCAATAAAACAAAAGCGGCATCAGAACTGGGAATAGTGCTAAATACTCTCAAAAACAAGATAAAGGAATATGGAATTAAAGCTGATGAATCGGGGGATGAAAAATGAAAATACTTCCATACGGCGGGGCAGGTGAAATAGGGGGGAATAAAATACTCCTTGAAACGGCAAAGGCAAGGGTGTTCCTTGATTTTGGGGTGCCTTTTGACAGGGGCGAGGGAATCTACAGCGGCTTTGACTTTCTTGATCCAAGGGATAAACTCGGCCTACGAGATTACTTTGAGTTCGGTATGGAGCCGGAAATACCCGGATTATATTCAGAAGAAGCCTTAAAATATTCAAAACTTAAATACAAAGCGCCGGAGTTTGATGCCCTGCTTATATCACACATACACTGCGATCATTTTGGGGATGTTGTGGATGTGGACCCAAAAATACCGGTATATCTCGGCCATGGCGCAAAAAAATTAAATGATACCTTTAATACCATTTATTACAGCTTCAAATCCGAGGACAACGGCAATGTTGTGGAATATCAATCAGGAAAATCTTTCAAGATTAAGGATATTGAGGTAACTCCTATGCACGTGGACCACTCCATACCAGGGGCATACGGTTTTATAATCAAGACACCTGAAGGTAATATTGCATATACCGGCGATTACAGGTTTCACGGCTTTAAACCGGAGATGACAGAGGATTTTATAAGGCTGGCAAAAAAAACAGGCATAGACTGGCTTATAACCGAAGGCACAAGGGTAAAAACCAGCACAGATGTTGATTTCAGGAAAAAGATAACGGAACAGGATGTTGAGGATCAGTTTTGCGATACCATTAAGAAGTCAAAGGGAATTACCTGTATGCAATTCTCTTTCCGCAACGTTGACAGGGTTAGGAGCCTTTACAACGCCACGAAACGGGCAGGAAAAGTGCTTCTGTGCAACCCGGGCTTTGCATATACAGTAGACAATGCCGGACAGCTTGTAAGTGGCCTGCCGGAGATCAAGGGAAATAAGAACCTGAAGATATACAAGAAAGACGGGGATATTCCGGATGATGAAAAGAGGCACCTTAAATACGCGGCCCCTTATGAAAAAGATGCTGTTGATTATAAATGGGTTAAAAAGAATCTGAATGATGTTGTAATGTTCATGTCCGCATCTGAATTATCCCAGCTTATTGATATCCAGCCGGGCAAAGGGACGTTTGTTTACTCTATGTCAGAACATTATATAGAGGGCGAGGAGCATGAGGATTACAAAGCATGCCTTGAGAACTGGCTGGCTCATTTTGGTATGGATTTTGAGCAGATACACTGCTCGGGTCACTCTGATATGGAAGGTGTCCAGCATATGATCGACGGCTGCGCGCCAAAAACCGTCATCCCGGTCCACACCCAGAACCCGGAAGAATTCAAGAAAATGCACGGGAATGTGATATTGATGGAGAGAGGGAAGGCAGTAAAAATATGAAAAAAATAGTTGAAATTATTGATAAATTAAAGATAAATCCATTATTTAGAATGTCACAATCGTCAATGGAATTGACACATTCTAATATTTGGGCATGGCTTTTTGATATCCTTGAAGACAAGCAGAAATTTTTTGATTTGTTTGGAAGCGACATAAAATATAAAACGCAAGATTGTCACAGAGAACTTCACCATATGGATATTATTATCGCCTCGAATAAAACGTACGTTTTAAAAAAAGGCAAAGCAAAAGGCAGTTCTGTAGTGAAAGTTGACTGGGATAGCCCAACTCTTGTAATTGAGAACAAAACAAAAGATCTGGCCAAAACACAGCAATTGGAAAAATACAGGGAAACAATAAATTCAAAAAGTAAATCTCCAAATAATAATTTTGTGATAGCAACGCTTTTTGAAATGCCGAAAATAGAAAAATGGAGTGAGATGCCATATTCAAAGATACGGGACAACATAAAAGAACTTTTAGACAAAGGCAGTTTTTTAAAAAAACATAAAGCATTTATTTCAGAATATATTAATATGCTTAATGATTTAGTAGAGCTTTCATTAATACTTATGAGGGTAAATTCGGGGAAATATGATTTTCTTTCATATGATACAGATACTGCAAAATTAATAAAAAACCTGAATAATATAGGACTGACACCATCATATATGAAATATAAATACGGTATAATGGGAACTGAATTTGATAAAAGTTTAAAAAAAACGTATTCTTCACTTCTTGGCACATCAGGCATTGTACGTAAAAAGTCATCAAGCATTGTAGTTGAAGAGGTTGAAGTGTATGATTTTCAGGGTAAACCATTGGTACAAATAGATTGGGGTATAGCAGGCACATCAAAACAAGGTTGGATTGATGTAGCTGCAATATTGAGCGAAAATATACGAATAGGTGTACAACTTCAAGATGGAATTTACAGAAGATTCATTTGTGATCTTAAAGGCGAAGCCCTTGATAAGGCTGAAAAATTAAGGAAAAATGGAGTGTTTTTTAAAAAAGATAATGAAAAAAAATTTGGTAAATTTAGTAAATCTAAAGACGAATTTAGATATCAAAATTTGCGAGCTATAGACGCACCTGAAATTATAAAGGACGATGGAAAAATAAAACCAGGAAAAACGTATGAAGAGATTTTAGAACATGTAAAGCAGGATTTAAAAAAGGCTATACAGGCTGGAAAAGAACTGAAAATCTAAAATTTTGGTCAAAGTGTGAAAATATAAACAGTGGAGGTATAAATATGGAAATTAAATTGGCTGGTTATTCTGAAAGAGGAAGGGTTTTTTCATTTTTTGTTGATATATTAACTCACAAAAACGCCGACGCTTTAAAACTGTTTTTAGGAGAAATTAAATTTTTAGATAATTCATCCTTTGATGAAACAAAAATTGACAAAGTTATGATATATATTGAACCAACGCTCTCTGAATTTGGAAATCCTGATGTTGTTATATCAGGCATACGTTCTAATGGAAATAAGAAAGAAACATTTGTAATATTTATTGAAGCAAAAGTTGATGTTTATATAGAAAAAGAAGTTGAAACATTTAACAAAGCATATGAAACTCCTCTTAAAACAGTATCTAATTTTAGTTCCAATTTAATTGTGCAATTGTATTTAAAATATAGGCTGGTTAAAAAAATGAAAGATGGTCTCAGTTTTGATAACAGAACAAGTAAGAAAGAAATAGAGGTGTTCTTTGATGAAGACAATCCTATTTCAAAACGACTTGCATATTATGACAAACAACACAACATTATCCCTAGAAAAACAGGAACAACAAAATTCGTTAAAAATTTTTTAAGGGGAAGGGGTACAAATGGGATTAATGCCAGTTTGGTTAATTATTATCTTATAGCACTAGTCCCTGGGAATGCAGAAAAAGCTATAACATTTTTAGAAAAAATTAAACTTGAAGAAATGAAAAATGATAAAGAAATAAATTTAGGCGCAATAGGCTGGAGCGAAGTCAATTCAATAGTTTCTAAAAATAAGGAAAATTTTGAAATCTATTCTGAAACAATAAAATTAAAATCATGAAATCCACCATCGCCCTTATCTACGACTTTGACGG
>PLPI01000015.1:3928-4082 GCA_003159495.1 candidate division FCPU426 bacterium
TATTTTAAGGGTGTACCTGCATTCTTTAAGGCCATAAACAGGTATTCAGCCAAAACAAACGGCAGATTAAGCGGGTTAAAGCACTACATCATATCCGGCGGGCTAAAAGAGATCCTTGTAGGCACGTCCATAGCCAAAAACTTCAACAACATCT
>PLPI01000089.1 GCA_003159495.1 candidate division FCPU426 bacterium
GTTGGTCATGCCGTTCCACGGTATCACGTTTTCGCCCGATGAAAGATTGTAATCTTTTGACCATACTGTCTGTCCCGAGAAAGAATACAGTTTCAGGCTTACCTGCGCGTTGTCAGTAAGGTAAAATTTTATGTTTGTCGGGCCCCTGTCCGGATTAAACGGATTCGGAAAATTCGAAATCTCCGTGCTGCTCAAAATCGAGCCGACTTCAATGGTCTGGTAACCGGTGATGCCGGACAACCCCTCCACAGAAAACGATATATATGCTCTTGTATCATAAAGGCTGGAATAATGGACAACCGCCGTGCCGCTGGCGTTGGAAACCACTGTAGCCGTGTTGCCCGCGCTTTCCTGGAATTGTACCGTGCCGGAATTGATTGCAAAATCAACCGCTGTATTTGAAACCGAATTGCCGTACCGGTCATATACATTGACGCTTATCGCCGCAATTTCACTGTCGGATATTTTATCCGAGGATACCGACGCGGTAAATGTGGAAGGCGCGGCCGCGTAAACAATTATGTTGCCTGAATCCCTGTCAAGGTCGGACTCGTTCGTCATTATATAATCAGTTCCTGTGTACAGCGGCCTGATGCGTATCCCGGTCGCGGAAGACTTCGTGTAAGTAACGCCGTTCAACACCATCACACCTGAATTCGTGTAGCCCGACAGCGAGGATGACGGGAAAAGCCCCGGAGCAAGCGGGCTCCTGGTCACCGAATCAACCCCGCTTATCTTAACGCCCTGGTTTGTAAAATCAGATATAGGCTGTCCGTTTCCATCGGGCGGCGGCGGAAAATGTGAAACAGTGACAGATACGCTGAAAGGAACTCCAGCAACAACAGACGAAGGCGCATCCGCCCATATATAATGATCGGAAAGCGATGTGAAATACAGCGGCAGTGTGTCTATGACCGTGACGCTCGGCAGATTATGGACTGTTATGGACTGCCCGCCTGTTTTGTCCGGCGAAGGATATATCGTCACGGCAAAAACAGTGTCGGCGTTCGAGTCTACAGATAAATCCACGCTCGTGGGTGTCAGCGCCGTATGCGCCGCGGAAGTGGATAATGTCACGTTAGGAAAGCCCGCAACTATTGTATTTGACCATGCATCAACCGCCAGAACAGTCACATTAAATGCCGTATAAGTAGTAAGCGTCACCGGCGCTCCGGTATATCCATCGCCGGGAAGCATGCTTGGATCAGACGGCGTACCCGGCGCCCACGTCATACCTTCGGTCAAAATTAAAAAATTCGAAAAATTACCCGGGATAACGTTTTGAAAAGCCGTACCATTGCCGGAATATCCGCCCGTATAATCCACGCATGTTATTGTAACCGGAACCGCTGCGCCGGTAAAAGTTATATTTCCCGTCCATCTCCCGCCGGAGAATGCCTGCGTCAGGGTATTCCCAGCATCCGCTGCCGTGGTAAAAGTGGTTCCAGCCTGTGCGACTATGATATTGCCCACTGAAGCTGTAAGGGCTATCGGGCCCGTATAATCGGTTTTTATGCCGGAGGTTGTATCGATGGCGGTTATGGTAACGGCAATTGTTGTGCCGGCTGTAATAGCCTGTCCGCCGCCGAGAAATACCTGAAAACTGTCAAGCGCAGCAGCCTTTAAGGCCGCCGAAAACGCCATTATTATTATCAGGGAAAGCAAAGGTAATTTTTTCATTTTATTCTCCTGTTTGACTTTTCTAAATGCCGGCCCGTGTAACAAAGCCCTATGATATTTTCATGTACTCGTCGACAGTGGTAAGCCCCTGCGTTACCTTTAAAAGGGCGTCTTCCTTTAATGAATTCATTCCCGCTTTTTTATTTTCTTCTTTTATCTTTTTCACGGGCTCGCCCGCGGTAAAAAGGTCCTTTATTTTTTCGGTTATGGGCAGCATCTCAAATACAGCCGTCCTGCCCTTGTATCCCGTCCCGGCGCACGCCGCGCAGCCGTTGCCCTTGTGCAGCATGACCTGTTTGTTGGATGGAGCAGTGCCGAGCATTTTAAGGATATCTTCCGTGGCCTCATATGATACCCTGCAGCGGTCGCAGACTTTCCTGACAAGACGCTGTGTGATTACCGCCATTGTGTTCGAATAAACGACATAAGGCTCGATGCCCAGGTTTATGATATTCTGAAGCGCCTGATAAGGATCGTTTGCCCTTAAATTGGCTATTACCAGGTGCCCGCTGGCTATCATGTCAAATACAGCCTCGGCAGTTTCTTTATTTGGTATATCTCCCACCGATATTACATCACAGTCCTGGTCGCCGAGGTACCGCAGAACCTGGCCGTAACTTTTTCTCGATACTTTTGTCTGGTTTAAGCCCGGAAGGATATAATTAGATGTCGTGTCGTCGACTGTAAATATGTTCACGTTGGGCGAATTCAAATCCGCCAGCGTTGAATACATGGTCGTCGCCTTTCCGCTGTTTGTCGGCCCTGATATCAGTATCAGGCCGTACGGGAGGCGTATTTCCTTCCTGAAAAGCTCGTAAACATGGTCGTCCATTCCGACTGTATTAAGCGGAATAATCGTGGAATCGGTGCGCACGATGCGCAGGACTATTTTCTCCCCGAATATGGTCGGGAAAGTATAAACCGCCATATTGATCTCGCGGCCCGCGACGCGTATCTTTAATTTGGATTCCTGCGGCGCGTTTTTCTCGTTTACATTAAGCTGGGCCATCTCTTTTATTTTATTTAAAAGCCCCGTATAAAGGGTTTTTGGAGGCGAGTCAACCTCATAAAGCGCGCCGTCTATCCTGCGCCTGATCCTGCACCTGTCGTTGAAAGGCTCCACATGAATGTCCGTGGCGTTAGAATCATACGCATCGGAAATCAACGCGGTTAAAAAAGTATTTACAGGAGTGTCGCCGCCGGACATTGAGGCCGAAACCGGCTGCGACGCGGAATATGAAGGCGCAGTCTGCGGCGCTTCCTGATAAGCCGGCGGAGTATACGAAGGCTGCGGCGGCGTCTGTGGCTGGTTAAACGAAGGCTGGGGCGCGGAGTATGAAGGCGGCTGATTGTAATGCTGCGGCCTTTGCTCTTCATCCCTGTGCGGCGCCGGAGCCTCGGCGTAAGGCGAGCGCGAGATTTTCATCTGCGGCTGTTCTTCCCTGGGGGCCTGCCTGTTGCCCATGGGAGCTGCCAGTATATCATCAAGTTCATCTACCCTTGCCCTTGCAATGGCGCCTGTTTCCTCGCTCTTAAATCCGAAATATTTATCAATGATTTTTTTTATATCCTCCGGCGGAGCCAGCCTTGTGTCTATCTCGCTTCTGGTAGTGGCCTTGATATCGTCAACAACAAGAAAATTCAGCGGATCGGCCATGGCGACCGTTATAACCCTGCCCTGCCTGTTAACCGGAACCAGTTTCTCGTTGCGCATGAGCTGTTCCGGAAGGCTCTTTAACACGTCCTGTTTTATTTCGCCGACCTCGTCAAGATTAATGAATGGAACGCCCATCTGATAGCCCAAAAATGTCCAGAGAATCTCTTTTGAAATATACCTCATCTTTACAAGTATCTGCCCTATTTTTTCCCCGGACCTTTTCTGCTCTTCAAGCGCGTCTTTAAGCTGCTCCTTTGTTATGATGCCTTCCTCAAGCAGCATTTCGCCTATAAGCATATTTTTGGCTTTGTTCATTTTTTACCTCTCTTTTTTCTTGAAAATATCGAATATTGAGGCTTTTTTTCTCGAATCCAGTTCGCCGGGCAGCCCTTCGGCTCCCTTTGATTTTTCTTCCCTGTAATCCTGCGGGGCCTTTAATTTTTCATTCGCCGACATTTTTTTTGAAAATTCCTCTCCGATGTCCTTTTTCATTTTATCGACCTCGCTGCCGGAGAGACCCGAATCGGGAGTTATCTTTATGGCCTGCTCCTTGCCCGTGGCCTCATCCTTTGCCGAAACCTTTATAATACCGTTCGCGTCTATGTCAAACATGACGCTTATCTTTGCCGTGCCGGCCTTTCCCGGGGGTATACCCATCAGGTCGAATGTGCCGATCATTTTATTGTCAGCAGCCATGGGCTTTTCTCCCTGGTAAACTTCAATCCTTACGAAAGACTGGTTGTCAATGGTGTTTGTATACATGTCGCTTTTTCTTGTGGGAATTGATGAGTTTTTGTCTATAATCTTTGAAAATATCCCGCCCTCGGTTTTTAAGCCGAGTGAAAACGCCGTAACATCAAGCAGAAGTATATCCCTTATATCGCCCTTTAATACCGAAGCCTGCTTTGCCGCGCCGGCCGCCACGGCCTCATCCGGGTTTAAGCCCAGATAGGGTTCTTTTCTGAATATCCTCTGGACGACATTTCTTACCAGCGGCATTTTTGTCTGCCCGCCCACAAGCACTACTTCATCAATTTCCGACGGTTTTAAGTTCGCGGCGTCAAGGGCTTTTTCACACGGCCCTGCGGTCCTCTCGGCGATGTCTTTTGTTATGTGCTCAAGCTGATCCCTTGTAAGAATGGTCTGTAGATGTTTGGGGCCGTCCTTGCCGACCGCTATAAACTGTAGGGTTATTTCCACGGAATCAAGGGTTGAAAGGTTTATCTTCGCCTTTTCCGCGGCATCCTTGAGCCTCTGAAGCGCGACCCTGTCGTTGCGCAGGTCTATATGTTCCTGTTTATAAAAATCATCTATAAGATAATCTATTATGGCCTGGTCAAAATCATCGCCGCCGAGATGTGTGTCACCGGATGTAGACATGACCTCAAAAATACCCTTGCCGAGTTTTAATATGGACACATCAAATGTCCCGCCGCCAAGGTCGTATATGACTATTTTCATCTTGTTTTTCGAATCAAAGTCCGACGACAGCGCAGCGGCCGTTGGTTCGTTTATTATACGGACAACTTCAAGTCCGGCTATTTTGCCGGCGTCCTTTGTCGCCTGTCTCTGCGAATCATTGAAATAAGCCGGAACGGTAATAACCGCCTTTTCGACCGGTTCGTGCAGATAATTTTCGGAGTCTTTTTTCAGTTTCATCAATACCATGGCCGATATTTCAGGCGGCGAGTATATACGCCCCAGAACCTCTACGCGGACGTCGCCGTTATCCGCAGGCTGGAGTTTATAGGGGATAAGTTTTATGTCGTTGGCCACTTCTTTGTCCGTGTATTTGCGCCCCATGAACCTTTTTATGGAAAAAACGGTGTTTTCAGGGTTCATGATCTGCTGTCTTTTGGCCGCATTGCCCACAAGTATGGAGCCTTCTTTTGTAAATGCCACAACCGAAGGAGTCGTCCTGAAACCCTCGTCGTTCGGGATTATCAGAAGGCGCCCGTCTTCCATGATGCCCACGCAGGAATTTGTCGTACCAAGGTCGATGCCGATTATCTTTGACATTTATCTTCCCTCATTTTGTTTTGGTTGTCCGCTGGCCTTGTCCATTTCTTTCATAAGTTCGGTTAGCTTGTCCACGGTTCTTGAGAAAAACTGGCTTTCGGGGTTTATCTTAAAAGCCTCCTGAAAAGCCCTCATGGCTTCCTGCTTTTTATTTGTGTTGATATAAATTACACCCATATTATATACCGCATCGGCCAGCCTGTAGACGCCGAACGACTGCTGAAATTTCAAAAGCGACTGCGTCTTGCTTGTCTCATACAGGTCCACGCCCTCTTTAAAAAGCGCGCAAGCTTCCTCATATTTCTTTTTGTCTCCCATCTGGAATATGGAGAATTTTTCCTCGGAAGGAATTTCCCTGAGCGTCGCGAATATAAGGAAATTATATATGGGCCTGCGCTGAGGGTCGCTCAATATTTTGTACGCGGAAACAACTTCGGATGTTTTTTCATGCGCCCAGTCCGGCTTGTCCGGATTATGGTCAGGATGATATTTATAAAGCATGCTCTGAAATGCGTTCTCAACCTCGTCCTGTGTCGCCGCCGGAAAAATCTCCAGCAGTTCATAATGATTCAGTTTCTTGGCCATTGAACTCTTCCTTTTCCTGTTATTTTAACAGGGCATATAATTTAAAATTTTGTCCCTTTGAGTTTCATAAGTTCCACAGTGCCGCCTTCGGGCATCGCGACAGAATCAACCCTGTCGTACGTCGCGAGTTTCGCCGTTCCGTCCGCGATATCCTCTGACGCGTAAATATCCGTTGAATACTGTTTCTTGCCGCCGTATTTCGAGGCAAAATTCAGGTAATCCACTATAACACTGTATTTATCAATGGTCAGCTTATCCACAAAGTTTTTGGTTACATTTCCGCCCACCATTATAAAATTAACCGCAAAATCCTCGACATTATATCCCATCGTAAGCTTGGCCTTCACAAGCGCGACAAGCTCTTTTCTGATCTCGGCTGTCGATATAAGCGCCCTTTTCATGTCATCATCATGGCTGAAAGGATAACCAAAGCTCAAAAGTATGTATTTCTCGGTAACTTTAAAAACGGCCCCCTGGTATTCCAGTGCGGTCATGGATATTTTTTCAATAAGTTTTTCTATTATGACCTTCAGTTCTTCGCTCATAAGGTCGTAAGCGTAATTCATCAGCGATGAAATATCTATAAATATAAAGATCGCTTTTGTGTCATTCGGGCCGGCTATCGGCGCGTAGCCTTTCATCATTTTATCGGTCATTTCCTGAAAAGTAAGGGTTTTGTAGGCTTTTTTGATGCCTTCCATATCTTTCAACCCGTCGGCGACGGTCTCAAAGGCGTCTTTAATCCTGACTTTTTGTTTAAGCTCAACGATCATCCTGTTAAAATCATCGGCCAGCACTCCCACTTCGTCGTTGGATTTTACGTCAACCTCGACGTCCAGGTTCCCCTCTGCGACTTTGCGCATACCGGCCACGATAATATTAAAATTGGTGGAGATATATTTGGCAAGATACCATGCCCCGATAAAACCGACTAACAGTATGACGATGGCAAGAATGGAAGTGTTCAGAATCATAAAGTTCTGCGTGCGGTATACTCCGTATTTCGAAAATTTGATGACCAGCTTCGCGAGGCCGACGGATTTTTCCTTGATTTTTATGTTCCCGACAACTTTAAGGCAGTCATCAACGGGAGTGTCGGCGATAAGCTTAGCCGTCTGGTATTTGTCGTCCGTTAATTTCAACGATGAAAATTTATCCTTGATAAGCGGGGTGTTTATGACGGCCGCGCGCATATCGCCTTTGCCGTCGATTATGGCCATAAGGATTATGTTTTTGTCTATCTGGACGAACTGGTTCATATAGCTTTCATAAACGGTCCAGTTGACCCCGCTCTTTGACGAGGCCACGGGCCACAGCGCCCCGAGGTTTTTTGCCGCCCTCATGCCGGAATTTTTCATCTCGGTTATTGAACTTTTCCAGTTCATGGACATATAATAATAGACGATGGAAGAAAGCGTGATAATCAAAAGGGTAAATATCAGCGCCGTTATTTTATACTGGAGCGAAAACTTTACTTTTCTTTTGGATGCCATTTTTACTCCCGCTACTTAGCCGTGGTCTCGAGTGCGTAGAATGATGAATCCGTATCGCCGAAATAAATCACGGCGTCCTCGCCGATTATCGAAGTATTTATATTGTAATCATATTTCTGCGACCATTTTTTCTCGCCCGTTTTGGTGTCCAGGGCCATCACTTCCTTGCCTGCCGCAATATAAATCAGGTTGTTCACGATAAAAGGCGTGGTCATTACCTTTCCTTCGCACGGCGTCTTCCACAACAGTTTCCCGGAATCCCCGCTTATCGCGTAAACATTCCTGTCGTTGGAGCCGGTAAAGAATACTCCGTCTTTTATGACTCCGGCTGTTATCCAGCCGTCCGCCTGGAAAGCCCATTTAACGTTGCCGTTGAGGGCATTAACCGCGTATATTTTCTTGTCGTCGGAACCGAATATCAGCGTCCCTTCGCTTTCCGCCGCCGTTGAAGCTATGCTTTTGCTCGCCGCATACTGCCATACGACCTTTCCGGAATCAACGTCGAGCGCGTACATATTTGTATCAATGGAGCCGATATAAACCATACCGTTGGAGATTATTGGAGATGAAACCACAGGCGCCTGGGTCGCAAATTTCCAGATTATGTCGCCGGTGCTCCTGTTCATTGCGTAAACATTGTTATCCATGCATCCTATGTAAACCGTTCCGGCGTATACTGCCGGCGATGAAGACTGTACTGGTCCGCCGAGTTTTTTGGACCAGAGCACTTTTCCCGTCGATGGCGAGAGCGCGTAGAAATAACCCGCCTCTGTCCCGAAATAGAGCGCGTTGCCGTACAGCGCGGCGCTGGACGATATTGGCCCTGTGCACTGGGTGTTCCACGCCTTGACGCCCGTGCCTTTTTCAATGGCGTAAAAATTGGCGTCCGTGGAACCCACATAAATATTTTCAGCATCCATTACAGGCGAGGCCTTAAACCCGCCCGCGATGGACTTAAATTTCCATTTAAAATCAAGGGGCGGCGTAATGTTATATCCGTTGAAAAAATCATGGCTTGGAACCGAGCGGAACATGGCCCATATATATTTTCCCTTTTCAGCCTTTATGGTCGTGACTTTTTTTGATGTCTGCACTATTTCATTCTGCTGTACCACAATGGCCTGTTCAAGCTTTTTTACTTCTTCGGTGGAACCGGCGGTTTTTGAGGCCTTTTTTATCTTTAGATTTGACTGCATTACCTGCAGCTGTTCGCTCTGCTGCTTGACCTGTTTCTGGAGGTTCTCGACTTCCTTGATGTCTTCGCTGACATTTATATCGACAGAGGCGCTTTCTTCCGGCTGCCCCCCGAAACACCCTGCAAAAGCAAATACAATAAGGAATAATCCCGCTGTAAATAAAGCGAATTTTCTTTTCATGAAAACCCCTTTCATTTATAAGAATAATTACAAAAGAAAAAATAAAAATTTTCCCGGTTAAAAACAAGAAAAAGCCTTTGTTTTTAACGCAACTTTCTATTTTTCCTTTGAAATTATAATAACAAAAAAACTACGCTCTGTCAATATTATAAGCTTTTAAAAAAGGCAAAAACTATTTTTTTGCCCTGTCGGCAAATATCCTTACGCCCTTTATTTTCTTGTTTTTTAAGGCATCTATTACCTGGTCAACGGCTGTCGAGTCTATCTGGACAAATGAATACTTGTCAAAAAGGTCTATCCTGCCTATACGCTCGCCCCTTATGCCCGTTTCGCCTGTTATGGCCCCCAGAATGTCCCTTACCATTACCCCCTGCGCCTTTCCGGCGTTGATGAATACACGGGTCATATCGCCCGCGCTTATCCTGTTTGACGCGGCCGACGGCTCGAATTTGGCCGCCGCTTCTTCACCTGCTGAGCTTTCTTCTTCTTTCATGGCCATTTTCACGAGGGCCGCGGCTATATCCATGGACGAAATATCCTCGGACATCAATTTTTCTATCACCTTTATCTGAGGTTCAAGCGCGCCGGCGTCTATGGTGGTTTTCACCTTATCAAGAAAATTTTTGATCCTCAACTCCTCTATGTCTCCGGCAGTCGGGATAATTCCCGGTTTTATCTTTATTTTTGCGTACCTCTGGATTTCCTTTAATTTATACATCTCGCCGCCGTATACGAAAGTATACGCCTTGCCCGTCTTTCCGGCCCTGCCGGTGCGCCCTATCCTGTGGACATAATATTCCTCGTCGGACGGCAGGTCGTAATTAAAGACCGCGTCAATATTTTCGACATCAATGCCCCTTGCCGCGACATCGGTCGCCACAAGCAGGTCGATCTTGCCGGCGCGGAATTTTTCCATCACCCTGTCGCGCTGCTGCTGGGTCTTGTCGCCGTGCAGGCATTCCGCCAGGTAGCCCCTTGAGCGCAGCTGGTCGGTGAGTTCATCCACCATCTTTTTAGTGTTGCAGAATATTAAAACGGTTTTAAGGTCGTTTCCGTCAAGCAGGCGCGAAAGCGCCTCGACTTTCATTCCGTGCTTTACCTCAAAGTAACTCTGTTCAATCAGGGGGGCAGTCAAAACCTCGTGGGTCACTTTTATATATTTCGGTGTTTTCTGGTACTTTTTTGTGATATCAAGTATGGGTTTGGGCATCGTCGCGGAAAAAAGCACGGTCTGCCTGTCCGGCGGCGCCTGTTTTAATATAAGCTCGATATCCTCGACAAAACCCATGTTGAGCATCTCATCGGCCTCGTCAAGCACCACTATTTTTGCCGTATCAAGATTCAGTGTACGGCGCTCTATATGGTCTATGAGCCTTCCCGGCGTGCCTGTTATTATCTGCGCGCCGGATTTAATGCCCCTTATCTGACGGTCAATAGGCTGTCCGCCGTAAACCGCCAGGACATTTATGCCTTTCACATGTTTTCCAAGCTGCCTTATCTCCTCGGCCACCTGCACCGCGAGCTCGCGCGTCGGGCACATGACAAGCGCCTGAACCTTTTTCACGGACGCGTCCACCATTTCAAGCAGGGGTATGCCGAATGCCGCTGTTTTTCCGGTCCCGGTCTGAGCCTGGCCTATGAGGTCCATGCCTTTTCTCATGAGCGGTATTGTCTCGGACTGTATGGGTGTTGCTTCCTCAAATCCCATGTCCTGTATTCCCTTCAAGACGTCGGGTGAGAGTTCTAACTCGGTAAATTTCAGTTTGATCATTTTAATTCCTTCCTTTTTCAAAAAAATACGCATAAAAGCGCATAAAATGGTTTTGTGATCTTTTAAAAGGCAGCTTTAATGAAGGGTTTGGTCCATTATTACGCTACGTTAAAATCACACGGCCGGATGATACCGGCAACATATAACAGAAGTATAATCTCATTAAACACGGATAAAAGCAAGTGTTTTTAAAATTAAATTTGGATTAAAATTGAACTGGGTAGTGCTGCTACCAAGTTGATTCTTTTCGTGTTTCAACCTTGCTTTAAAATATTTTCAGCAATTTATGTTTTTTTGATTATAATACTGCACCCGATAATTTTTACTGTCACCGGCTGTTGTTTCCAATATGGAAATAACTGAACTTTCCTGTAACTCACCGCTTTCAAATATATTTTTCAAATATTTGGATATTGCCGGTACATTTACGCCAAACAAAACTGCTATTGCCTTTTGCGTAAGCCAAACCGTTTCTTCATTCAAAAATACTTCAATTTTTATTTTTCCATTTGGCGCGGTGTAGAGTTGCGAAAATTAAGCAATCGAATCAATTGCGCTGTTAAGCGCAGGCCTTTACCTTATACCTGACAAATTCTTTTAAACATCTTTCGGGCAGATTCTTGTTTTCGTTATCCCCTTACCGTCTATTCCCCGTAATCACAACGGATTCAACAGCTCCTTTTCCGCTGTTTTCCGCGTCATCATATTCCCCGTAGTATTCTGCAGCCTCCGGGTCTTTTATAACTGTTTTTTCATCAATACGCGCAATATCGTCATACCCGCCTTCATAACCCTGCACCAGCACCTGCGTGCCGGCAGGGAATGTTTTGAGTTTTTCTATCAAATCTTTAACGTTCATTTTTTATCCCCCTTTGCCTTCAGCCCTGCAAACTCTTTTTCAATTTCCTCAATCGTCGGCAGGCTGGATTTTAAATTTTTCGGAAGATTATGCGTCAGCTTATAAAGGCCGCTTTCTATCTGATGAACCAGAACATTCCGGCTCCAGTTGTGCTCAACCGTATTTTTAACATAAAACAAGGCCTCTCTGGTATCCCTGCACTTTGAAATAATGGCAATATTATGTCCCCATGGTATCGTGGTTATTTGCGCAAGAACATCCTGCGCAACCGCATTTACTGCTGATTGTGAAACAGGTTTTTTCGTAATTTGGCCAACAGGCTGTTGGCTGATTGGCATGCCGTCCGAATAAAACAAATACCACTGTTTGATATATTTCAGGTTGCTTAATGAAAAACCTTTCATCTCCGGAAATTCCGACATTAAATCCTTGCTTAACCTGACAAGAAGCCCTTCACCCCATTTTGCCTTTGCCTGCCTGGAAACAATATCGGCGCCCATCTCCCAATAAAAAAGAAGCATTTCCGAATTAACCTTCACCGCGGCCTTAAGCTGGGCGTTTCGGACTTTATGTTTAAGCTCTTCCAGCCATGTCTTATATTCTTTGGACAAAACAGGTTTAGACTTCATATCCTATCCCCCCTTAACAACAAATTCCATTAAATTCAAGCCAGTATTTTATATAATAACCCAGGTTTTGCCCTATTCCATCCACTTTTATCAAAGCAACAACGCGGACGAATGGTATTTGCCCCTACATTGCCCTATATTCCGGTGTTATTACCTTCAGCCTTTTATCCGGATAATGTTTTTTATTCCCTGTTATCAGCGGCATGCCTGTCATTATGGCTGTCGCGGCTATTATACAGTCGTAGAGTTCAAGTTTGTGTCCTTTTGCCTTTCTTTTCACATCCAGCGCGGTTTCCACTATCCCTGCGTTAACTTCTATTATCTTAAAAACCGATAAAAATTCCATTGTTGCTTCGTCCTCGCAGGCGCGCATGACGAAAAGTATTTCTCCGTATGTTATGGCGCTGATCAGATTATTCGGCCCGGCATGTTTGAGGACGGCTTCTTTGGCGCCGGCTGTTCCCCTCAGGACATCAATAAGCACGTCCGTGTCAAATATCGCCATTAAAACTTTCTGCCCTTTCTTATTTCACGCACATAATTGCCGACGCCGTTTTTAAGCCCTGGATGATCCTTTTCTTTCCACGAGCCGAAGGCGTTGTTGACCGCTCCGGAGAATTTTTCTTCCTCTATATAGTTCTCCAGCGCATCTGAAACAACCTCCGAAAAATTGTATTTTTTATTTTTCATTATTCTGGCGACGGAATCCATGACGCTTTTTTCAAGCCTGACTGCTTTAAGCTGTGTTTTCATATATTACCTCCGCCTGTTATTATAATTATTATAGCATATACAATCATTTTTGTAAAACAATATGCGTATATTTGTTATACATTATAATTTTTGGTTTTTGGTTATGCAATCAAAATTTTAAATTATTGCAGTATTTCCTCTATCATTTCCTTGTCAGCGTCTTTCAGGATCAGGAATTCAAGGCCGAATGTCTTTACTTCCCCGTCGCCTTTTATCCACTTTATTTCGGCAAACGTGGTAATCGGCGTGGCCCTGTTTTCCAGCATCACCTCGAGCCTTATTATGTCGCCTTTGGAGGCGTTTATCGGCCCTTCGGCGCGTATCCCGCCGAGCGATATGTCAAAACTTTTACCCGGTATCTTTTCCGCCGCGGCCCTGATTTCCCTCATCTCATCATCGCCCATTATTAATTTGTAATTTACCCTGCATTTTTTGTCGACACGCTTGTTCCTGCGCCTTTCGATGTAAAGATCCGCATCCGTCATCTCAATCCTCCTTTTGCCTGATTACGCCGCTGAATCCGGCCGCGCTGCGGGATATGTCCTGTATCGAATCCATATTTGTCCTCACCCTGCCGAAAACACCGTCGATATTCGATGTCAGCGACTTGAGTTTCTCGCTTATTTTTACCGAAAGAATCTTCAGCAGGTCGTTGTCAATCCTGTATTCCTCGGCTGAAGTGTAAACCGACGATAGCAGCCTGGATATTTCACCCAGCGTCGTGACGATATTCATGAAAGCGTCGCTGGCTTTATAGACGACCTCCACGGCCTCCTCTATTTTTGACTGGCCGGATATTACCGTAACCGCCTCGTTCGCGAGGTTTTCGGTGTTCGTTAAAAAAAGGCTCATCTGGGTCGTCGCGCTCTGCGCGGCTTCGGCCAGGTCCCTTATCTGCTGCGCCACTACCGCGAAGCTTTTCCCCGCCTCGCCCGCCCGCGCAGCCTCAATCGCGGCATTCAGTGACAGCAGGTTCGTCTTTTTGGCTATTTCGGATACAGACTCCACAATGCGTTTCGTTTCCTTGGAATTTACCTGGAGCCGGTTGATTACCTCGGCGGATTCGGCGACGGCCCCTTTTATGTTGCCCATGGCCTGGATCTCGGAGCCGGTCAGCCTGCTTCCGGCTTTTGCTATCTGCACAATATTTTTTGTCTGTTCTGATATCCTTTTTATCTCGTTAATCATCGAGTTAAGCGCGGCCGTGACATTGTTTATTATGGTGGAAATCTTTTTTATATTATCCGCATTTTCCTGGACCTCTTTTTTCGTAAGCGTCATATCTTCAAGAAGAAGCTGATTGTCCCCCGCGGAACTCGTTATCTTTGATGTGATCTCATTAAAGGAAAAATCCGCCGTGTCCGTGACCCGTTTTTTTGAATCCAGTTCTGATTTTATCAGCAGAACGGCAGCCCCGCGCTGCCTGTCAATTACCGACAAACCGGTTGCCCTGCCTGCAAGTGTGTCTTTTTTTAAATTCCTGAATATTTCGTTTAGTTTTGAATCGGCAAGGTAAACCAGGCCGCATGCCGCCCCGCCGCCGAGTATCAGGGAAAGAAAAATTGAAACTATAAAATCCTTTGTATCCCCGCCGATAACAGTATTGATTATAACGGCAATAATTACGGAAAATAACGAGGGTATTAGCAGGATTATCAATATCTCTATATCGGAAAGATCCACCCTGAATATACGCTTAAGGTCTGTTTTCATACCGCCTCATTTTTGTTGATGTGGGACTATTTTAATATATGAAACGGTAAAAGTAAAACCTTATTTTGGCGGAGGCTTATTTGAAAAAAAGCGACTGCGCGATATCCGTGGTTAAATCCAGCACGGGCCCGGGAAAAATACCCATGATAAATATCACTATCATGGTGAATATGAGGACTATTTTTACCGAAAAATCTATTTTTATCTTCGGGAATTCCTTTTTTCTGTCAAAAATATACATCTGTTTCAGGATTAACAGATAGTAATAAAGCGATATGGTCGAATTAAGGGCGGCCGCCACGACGAGCCATACGTACCCTTTCTGCATCGCCGAATAGAAGAGATAAAATTTTCCCACAAAACCCGCAAGCGGCGGAATGCCTGCCAGCGATAAAAGCGAGAGCATGAACAAAAGGGCCAGCAGAGGCTCCTTCTGCGCCAGCCCGGCGTAATCATCCAGGTTGTCCGAACCGGTGGCCTTTGAAAACGCGGTCACCACGGCAAAGGCCGCGATATTTGTCACGGTATAGGCCAGAAGATAGAAAATAACCGAACTTATGCCTATCACAGACGCTCCGACAAAACCGACAAGTATGTAACCGGCCTGCGAAATGGTGGAATATGCAAGAAGCCTCTTGACATTTTTCTGGGGTATGGCCATCAGGTTTCCCACAGTCATGGTCAGTAACGCTATTATAGAAAGCAGCGGCACCCAGATATAATCAAGCCTGACGAACATATAGGAAAAAAGCCTTATGGCAAATATAAATCCGGCCGCCTTGGAAGCCACTGAAATAAAGGCCGTTACCGGCGTCGGCGCGCCCTGATAAACATCGGGCGTCCATAAATGCATCGGGACCATTGAAAGTTTGAATCCCGCCCCCAGAAGCGTCATTATGAGGGCAATCACAAATATCGGCCCCACCGGAGACTGGGAAGTGTAAGCCATTACCCCGTCAATGTATGTTGTCCTTGTAATCCCGTATATAAGGCTTATGCCGAACAGAAGTATGGCCGACGAAATGGCTCCCAGGATAAGGTACTTTATACCCGCTTCTGTGGAGGAATCGTCGGTTTTATAGATTGCCGCAAGCGCGTAAAGGCTCACAGTGGCCAGTTCAAGGCCGATATAAAGCGTTATGAGTTCCTTTGATGAAACAAGGAACATCAACCCGAGCGTTGAGCATGCGAGAAGTATATAATAAGCGCCCGTAAATTTTTTGCCTGTTTTGACGGACTGCACAGAAAGAAGCCCTGTTAATGACGCCGCAAGCAGTATCATGACCTGCGATATCCACGATAGCCCGTCCGAGACATACGCGCCGTTAAGAAGTGTCGCCTCTGTTTTGAACGCGGCCACATATACCATAAGCGCGGCCATGAGTACGGTAAAGGTCCAGCCGATTACCGCCTTATTTTCCTTAATTATAAAATCAAGAAGCAGAAGGGCAACTATTATACCGGCCAGCGCAATTTCGCCGGGCATCGCGTTTAGAAAATTCAAGTTACATACCTCCCAGTTTTATCGCTATAGGAAGAACCGAAGAATGTATAACCTTCATGATAAAGAACGGGCAGAATCCCACAAGCAGAATGAAAAACATCAAGAGCGCGAGAGACGTGAATTCCACCGGGTTGGCGTCCTTTAAATCCGCGAATTTCGGATCCGGCGGCCCGAAGAATACCATCTGCACGACCCTGAGAATATAAAAGGCCGTTATTATTATCCCTATTACAGCTATTATTGCCTGCACCGGGAACGCCCTGAATGCACCGATAAAAACCGTTATCTCGGCCACAAAACCCGATGTCCCTGGAAGCCCGAGCGATGTCAGCGCGGTCAGCACAAAAAACGCCGCGAGCGCGGGCATGTTTTTCGCCAGGCCGTGCATCTGTGTTATTATCCTTGTATGCGTCCTGCCGTACGTCATGCCGACGAGCCCGAAGAAAAGGCCGGTCATGATTCCGTGCGAGAACATCTGGAGCACCGCGCCGGAAAAAGCTATGGAATTCGCCGACGCTATTCCCAGAAGCACTATCCCCATGTGGGATACTGATGAATAGGCCACTATAAACTTTAAATCCTTCTGCGCCACGGCGCCGAGCGAGCCGTAGATAATATTTACAAGTGTCAATATCGCTATTGTCGGGAACCAGAATTTCGCCCCGTCCGGAAGCAGCCAGACCGCCACCACAAGGCATCCATAGGCCCCGAGTTTCATGAGCACGCCCGCATGGAGCATGGATACCGCCGTGGGAGCCGAGGCATGGCCGTCAGGCGACCAGGTATGGAACGGCCACATGGCCGCCAGTATGCCGAAGCCCACAAAAAGTATCGGGAAAAATATTATCTGGAAAGTTCTGTCGTATGTTACGGTCAACAGCCTGTCAAAATCAAATGTATGCAGCCCTGACCCGAAATAAAGCCCCAGTATTCCAGCGATTATCAAAGCGCTTCCGGCCATCAGGTACAATGTGAGTTTCATGGCGGAATATTCCTTTGGCCCGGTTCCCCATATTCCTATCAGAAGATACATGGGCAGGACGGCTATTTCATAAAAAAGGAAAAAGAGGAAAAGGTTATATGTCATGAAAACGCCGAAGACGCCCGTGGTCAGAATCAAAAGCAGGATGAAAAATTCCTTCGGCCTGTATGTCACGTTCCACGATGCGAGAACCCCCGCCGTTATGATGATTCCCGTCAAAAGCACAAGCGTTACGTTGATGCCGTTGACGGCCATGAAATAATTAATGCCGATGGACGCCGCCCAAACATGGTGCTCGATAAACTGAAAGCCGCCTTTGTTGTAATCATAGGCCAGAAAAAGCAGTATTGAAAGAACGAGCGATATTACAGAGAAAACAAGCGATGTTACCTTTACCGCTTTCTGGTTGGTTCCCGGTATAAAAAAGAGCGCCATGACCGCCGCGAAAGGCATTAAATATATTATCGTAAGTATTGGAATACGGCTTAAAATTTCTCCGAGTATGGGCGCCATTATCTGCCTCCAAATAGCGTGAGTAATCCGGGATTATATATGGCAAAAGCAATCATTGCCACTACCATGCCGCCGAATATCATAAGCGCGTAAGTCTGGACGCTTCCGGTTGCGGTGCGCCTTAACTGCGCGCCGCCCTGCCTTACGAGCCATCCCGTAAGGTTCACAAGCCCGTCGACTATGTTCCTGTCAAACCATTTTATAACCGCGGTTATCGCGAAGAAAACGTTCCTTATGAAGAAAAGGTATATCTCATCAACGTAATATTTGTTCTTTAAAAGGGTATATACGGGCCCCGATACTTTTTTAAGGCTTTCGGCCCTGACGAGCTTGAAGAAATATATGATGAACGCAAGCGCTATGCCCGACAGGGCCACGGCCGTTGAAATATAGGCTATTGTCATGTTCAACCCGGCCGGCTTTTCCATTTCTCCGAAATAAATAAAATTCGATATGTTAAACGGCTGTCCCGGCATTCCGACAAGGCCGGAGAATATTGAAAAAACCGCCAGAATCATCAGCGGAACCGTCATGCTAAGCGGCGACTCGTGGGCATGTCCGGCGTGTTCGCCCTGTTTGCCCATGAAGGTGACTATATAAAGCCTGAACATATAAAAAGATGTCATGAACGCAGTTACCACGGCGGTGTAATACAATACCGTATGTCCGGAATTGTGAAGGGCAAGGAATATCTCGTCCTTGGACCAGAATCCCGAAAAGGGCCATATCCCCGATATTGCCAGGGTGGCTATTAACATTGTGATTGATGTTATGGGCATTTTTTTATGAAGGCCGCCCATGCGCCAGATATCGTTGGTGCCCATCGAATGGATGACGGAACCGGCGCCCAAAAACAAAAGCGCCTTGAAAAAAGCGTGGGTTGTAAGGTGGAACATCCCCGCGGTAAACCCGCCGGCGCCCAGCGCGAGTATCATATATCCGAGCTGCGATAGCGTCGAATACGCGAGTATCCTTTTAATATCGTCCTGCACCAGCGCTATTGATGCCGCGAATATCGCTGTAAATCCTCCGATATAAGCTATGACATTCATGGCCGCCGGAGAGAGCGAAAATATACCGTAAAGCCTTGCCACCATGAACACTCCCGCGGCCACCATTGTTGCGGCGTGAATGAGCGCCGAAACCGGGGTCGGGCCCTCCATCGCGTCCGGGAGCCATACGTGAAGCGGGAACTGCGCCGATTTCCCCACCGCGCCGCAAAAAAGCAGAAGGGCTATGACGGTCAGGGTATTCGGGTCAATGGCGCCGCTTTTCGCGAAGTCGATTACCTTCATAAAATCAAATGTGCCGGCGCGGAAAGAAACTATCAGGATGCCCAGAAGAAAACCAAAGTCCCCCACCCTGTTCACCACAAAGGCTTTTTTCGCCGCGTCGGAGGCCTCGGGTTTGAAATACCAGAAGCCTATCAAAAGGTAGGACGAGAGCCCCACGAGTTCCCAGAAAACATATATCTGAAGCAGATTGTTCGATATGACAATGCCGAGCATGGAAAATGTAAAAAGCGAAAGGAACGCGAAAAATTTGGAATATCCCTCGTCGTCGTGCATGTAGCCCGTGGAATATATCTGGACGAGCAGGGAGACAAAGGTCACAATGAACAGCATTATGGATGTGAGCTGGTTTACCAGCACGCCCATATTCATTTCTATTCCCGCTATATACATCCACGGGATGTTAAACGACGACTGCTGGGGAGCCGTTATCTGGCTGTAAAGGATGTAACACGCCGTCAGGAAAGAGAGCCCCGTCGCCGATATCGAAACAAGCGCGCTGACGTTCCTGTATTTTTTTGTGAACGTTACTATCGCAAGAAAAGCCAGAAACGGCAGAAGCGCCGCCGCTATCCCCGCCATGCTTAATATGCCCAAAATAAATCCTCCATTATTATTTTAATAGTTCCGCTTACCATTTCATCAGGTTCATTTCATCGGCGTTTAATACTTTCCTGTTCCTGTATATCGCCAGTATTATGGCCAGCCCGAGTATCGATTCCGCGGCGGCCACTGTAATTATAAATATTGTAAAAAGCTCGCCGTAGGCGCCGTCCGGGGTTAAAAACCGCGAGAAAGCCACCATGTTGATATTTACGGCGTTAAAAAGAAGCTCGATGCTCATGAGTATGCCGATGGCGTTGCGCCTTGTGAGCACGCCGAATATTCCAATCCCGAACAATATAGCGCTTAATATTACATAATGGGCAAGTGTTATCATTTTCCCGCCTCTTTATCCCTTGAAACAATCGCAATGGCGCCTATAAGGGCCGCCAGCAGAAGCACTGAAACCACTTCAAAAGGGATAGCAAAATTTGTGAGCAGCTGCGTGCCTATGACGGCGGTGTTATCCATCGCCTCTGTCTGCGCCACGGATTTTCCTATCCTTGTGGCCCAGTCTGTTTTAAGCACAGCAAGCACAATAAGCGTTATCGTAAGCAGTGAGGTTATCAGAGCCGGCACCACTGCCTCGTTGACCTGCGCCGCGCTGCTTCCCGCTATCTGCCTGGTAAGGTTTATTACGAATATCAAAAGCACAACGACCGCGCCTATATATATCAGCACCTGTATGCCCGCGAGAAAAAACGACCCGGAGAGGGCGAATATAGCCGCCACGCCGAAGAGCGTTGAGGCCAGGTAAAGCGCCCCGTGGAAAACGTTCCTTGCCGTCACAAGCAGCACGGCTGAAAATATTATAAGGGCCGCGAAAGCGTAAAAAAGTATCAATTCGACCATTTTAAGCCCCCTCTTCCTGTTTAAACTTTGACTGCCACCATGGCGCCTTTTTGCCCGATAATTTGTATTTCTCGGCGGCAAGATCCATAATGAGCGACGCCTTGTTTTGCACGGCTGTTTCGTATTCATCAGACATGATTATCGCTGCAAAAGCGCAGGATTCAACGCATAAATTGCAGAACATGCAGGAACCAAGGTTATAAATATATTTTGAAACTTTTGGCTTGGGTTTGCCGTCTTCGCCAATAAGTTTTTCAACGTCTATGGAATGGTTCGGGCACGCCCTTACACAGAGCATGCAGGCCGTACAGCGGTTGTCGCCTGTCGCCGGATCCACCGGCATGACGAGCCGTCCCCTGAAGCGCAGCGAAATATCCGGTCTTTTTTCCGGATACTGCAGGGTTATGGGCCTCCTGAAGCAGTGTTTTAAAGTGACTCCGAGCCCCTCAAAGAGGCTCACTATTCCCTTAACAAGGTCAAACAGATATTTGATCATCTAAACCTCTTCATATAATATTTAAAACTTTAAAATGACAGCCGTAACAACAAGATTTAAAAGCGCCAGCGGCAGCAGATATTTCCACGAAAATTCCATAAGCTGGTCCACCCTTATCCTGGGAAATGTCCATCTTATCCAGCACAGTATCGTAATGACAAAATATGTTTTTATGAAAAACCATACTATCGGCGGTAAAAACGGCCCCTGCCATCCCCCGAGAAATAGCGTCGCCGCGACAGCCGACGTCAAAAACAGGTTTGTGTACTCGGCCAGGTAAAAGAAGGCGAACTTCATGGCGGAATATTCCGTGTTAAAACCGGCCACAAGCTCTGATTCCGCCTCCGGCAAATCAAAGGGCGCCCTGTTAACCTCGGCATTTCCCGCTATGAGGAAAATTATGAACCCCAAAAACTGCGGCACGACAAACCAGACCCTGTTGGACTGCGCCGCCACGATGCCGCTCATTTTCATGGTCCCGGACATAAGCACCACGGCGAGTATCACAAGCACCATGGGTATTTCATAGCTTACTATCTGCGCGGCGGAACGCATACCGCCTATGAGTGAATATTTATTGTTTGAACCCCAGCCGGCGGCAAGTATGCCGATGACCGAAAGGCCGGTTATCGCTATTATATACAGGATGCCAATGTTCAAATCCGCCGGGACAAGCCCGTTGCCGAAAGGCAGGACAAGAAAAACCGCGAATGTCGGTATGAAAATTATCAGCGGCGCTATCCAGAAAGAAAGAATGTCTATTTTTTTGGGGTTGACATCCTCTTTGATAAGAAGTTTTACCGTATCGGCGAGAGTCTGAAGAAGCCCGAACGGCCCGACCCTGTTTGGCCCCTTTCTTATCTGCATCAACGCCGAAATTTTCCTGTCATAATATATTATCCACAGGGCGTTCAAAACGAGCACGGCTGTTACGGCAAGCACTATTACAAGCTGGAAAATAAAATCAAGCAAAAATCCCGGCATCCCCCATCCGGCCCAGATTGCGTGCATCCAGGAAGAAAATTCGGATAGCGGCTTTCCGCTGTTATATAAAAGCTCTTTCAGTAAGGCCATGCTTGTTTTTCCTTTCTTTATATAAAGTCTGTTTTATCTGTCAATTTCCGGTATGACAAGGTCCAGGCTCCCCATTATAGCCACCACATCGGCTATCTTGGAGCCTATGGTTATTTCCTTGAGAACGCTTAAGTTCGAAAACGACGGGCTCCTGAACTTTATCCTGTACGGTTTTTCCGTGCCGTCGCTGACCATATAAACCCCGAATTCGCCGCGGGCCGATTCAACCTTTGTATAAACCTCTCCGGGCGCGGGCTTAATAACCCTGGGAACCTTTGCGCAGAATTCGCCGGCCGGGAGCATGGCCGCGGCCTGCTTTAATATTTTCGCCGACTCCCTCATTTCGTCCATCCTGACCTTGAGGCGATCCCATGTGTCGCCGTTCTTTCCCGTGCATACCCTGAAATCAAACTTTGAATAAACAGAGTAAGGGGCGTTTTTTCTCAGGTCTATGGCGCATCCGGAGCCGCGCAGTACAGGCCCGGTCACTCCGTAATTTATGGCCGTATCCTTATCAAGGATGCCGACCCCTTTTGTCCTGGCGGTAAGTATCACATTGTTTATAAGGAGAGCCTCGTATTCACATATCCTGTCCTCGAATTTTGCGAGGAATTTTTCAAGCCTGGATAAAAAATCCTTCTGCAGGTCGTTCTTAAATCCGCCAATCCTGAAAGCGTGATGGGTGAGCCTTCCGCCCGTCATGCCCTCAACCATGTCAATGACCTCTTCCCTTTCGCGGAAGGCGTAAAAAATCGGTGTGAGGGCGCCGACGTCCATTCCGAATGCGGAATACCAGAGAAGATGGCTCATTATCCTGTTGAGCTCGGCGAGCATCACTCTCATGTATTCGGCGCGTTCGGGAAGCTGTATTCCCATTAATTTTTCCACGGCCGCGACATACGCCCAGTTATAATTTACAGCAGAAAGGTAATCGAGCCTGTCGGTATAAGGTGTTATCATTTCAAATTTCTTGTTTTCGCACATCTTCTCGACACTGGAATGGATGTAACCGACATCGGGATAAAGGCCGGTCACCACTTCGCCGTCAAGCTTCAGCACTATCCTGAGGACGCCGTGCGTGGACGGGTGCTGCGGCCCCATATTAAGTATGTATTCCTCGTCTGATATCTTTTCCATTTCAAAAGGCGCTTTGATCACTTAAAACACTCCTGTTTTTTGGGAAAAATTTACGCTTTTGGAAGCGGCGTCATGTCCGGATTCTTATAATCCTTGCGAAGCGGCGACTCGATGCCGTCCGGCAAAAGCAGCCTGTTCAAATCAGGGTGGCCGGAAAATTTTATTCCGAACATTTCCGAGGCTTCCCTTTCGTGCCAGTCAGCCGTCTTAAAAACTCCCGATATTGTGGGGACTTCGGCTTTTGCCCTGTCGAGTTTTATCCTTAAAACCACGGAATCCGCGGTTTCGTAGGAAAAAAAATGATAAACAACCTCAATGGCGTTATTGGCCGGAAAATCAACCGCGGTGATGAAATTAAGCTGTTCAAATTTAAGTTCGTCCTTCATGAAGGCAGCCACAGCCGCTATCTTTGCCGTCGCAATGTATGCATTTAAAACCCCGAGGTCCTCTTTTGACTCGAGCACTTCGTGTTTTGTTTTTATCTTTTCAAGAATTTCCTGAAAGTTCATGATGCCGCCTTTGTGAGTTTCTGTTTCATTATTTTTTCCTGTAGTTTTATCATTCCGTCAAGCAGCGCCTCGGGCCTGGGCGGGCAGCCCGGAATGTAAATGTCCACGGGTATGACCTTATCAGCGCCCCTTACCACGGAATATGAGTCGTAAATAAAAGGGCCGCCGGAAATCGCGCATGCCCCCATTGCTATCACATATTTCGGCTCCGCCATCTGCTCATAAAGCCTTTTTACAAGCGGCGCCATTTTTGTGGTTATAGTCCCCGCCACTATCATAAGGTCGGCGCGCCTTGGCGACGCCGCCGGAACCTCAAACCCGAACCTTGCCCAGTCATATTTGGCGGCTCCCGTGGCCATCATTTCCATGGCGCAGCAGCGCAGGCCAAAGGTCAGCGTCCATATCGAATTCGACCTTCCGGCGTTTATGGCCCATTCCGCCGACGCAAGTACGACCGGGGCTCCAGGTATTTTTCTGACTAATTTTTCATCGATACCGTTCATTAATCCCATTTAAGCTCCCCTTTTTCCCAGGCAAAAGCAAGCCCCAGGACCAGGATAAAAATAAATATCAAAGCTTCTGTAAGCGGCATAAAACCGGACATTGTCCTGTACACAACCGCCCATGGAAGCAAAAATGCCGCTTCAACCGCAAATACAACATACATAAGGGCGAATACATAGAACCTCAGAGAGTAGCGCACCTGCGCCTCGCCTATCGGATCGAGCCCGCACTCGTATGTGGTCCTTTTCTCGGCTCCTGGATGGTAAGGCATAAGCAGATAGTTGACAACAACTCCGCCTATAACCATGACAACGGCGAAACCCAAAAAAACAAGGAACGTTCCGTATGCCAAATTTATCCTCCGTTTAGTAGTTTCTGAGCATCATATAATCGGCCAGTTCATATAAGACCCTGCTTTTATTGCCTGCCGCAAGCCCGGCCGCATCCAGCGCGTGCTTTGCATCCTCTATATATGAAACAGCCATAAGTTCCGCAAGGTCGATGCCGTCATATTCGTAAATAAAATCAAGTATCTTTTTCGCGTTTAAAACGGTCTTTTTTTCCTTAAATATCCTTCTTATAACCGCCGCATCCGCCTTCGGGGCGTTGTTTAAGGCAAGCACCAGCGGAAGGGCCGCTTTTCCTTCTTTTATGTCGCTTCCCGCAGGTTTGCCTATTTTACTTGTTTTGGATAAAATGTCAAGCAGGTCATCCTTTATCTGGAATGCCATCCCGATATTATAACCAAATTCCCCGAGATGTTTCGCCTTTGCCGGGTTCCATTTTGCCGCCATCGCCCCGCACATAACGCTGCATTTTATCAAAGAAGCGGTCTTTTTGCCCATAATCTCCAGGCACTGCCTGTTGGTCATGTCCGCGTTGTTCTTGTTGTAAATTTCCTCTATCTCGCCCTCGCATACATCCTTTATGGCGCCGCTGAAAAGCTTCAGCATTTCGCGGTCGACGTCGTTTACCGCCATGTCAACCGCGCCCGCGAATATATAATCCCCGGCCAGAACAGCCATCAACGGGCCAAGACTGCTGTATAAAGACGGGGCGCCGCGCCTGATTGCCGAATCATCAACTATATCGTCGTGTATCAGGGTCGCGTGGTGAAGAAGTTCTATCGCCGCGGCGATATTTATAATATTGCCGTTAATTTTCGCTCCGCAAGCCTGCGCAGTAAGGAGCACAAGAAGCCCCCTGAGCCTTTTTCCATCCATAAGGCCGGCTCCGGAAAGGACAAAATCCAGGCTTTTGCTTTTATTCTTTTTTAAAAGAGCAATCCTTTTATTGATGGCCCTGATTTTTGAAGTGATAGCCTTATCTTCGAGCATGCCAGTCCTTTTTTTAATTTTTTTAGGGCCGGCCCGACCCGTACAAAACACCGGCTGAAAAATACTTTCCTATTATATTTTTTCGGCGGGATTTGTCAAGGATTATTTCACAAAATACCACTTTTTTAGTAGCAATTCAATCCTCATGATTTTGCCGTTCCACGCGGAACTTTGTGATATAATAATATTCAAATATTGTTTTAAGGGGGTATTGATATGGGCCAATTTTCAAGGACGCTGGCTGAAAGCGATAATGTTATTATCCACGGTTATTCGCATCCCTGGTTCTTTATTGTTTCCTTTCTTGTATTCCTGCTGGGTTCCATATGCCTCGACATGATTTTAAATTTTTCCGGCAATTTTTTTGCGTACGAACTCTCGCTTAAATTTTGCCGTGCAGAAAGCACGGTCAGGAAATTTTTTGGAATATTCTTTTTCCTGATAACGGGCTTTGTGTTTTTCATGATAAAAGCGCGCGTGTGGGTTATTGCCCTTTTCTGGATAATATTGCCCTTCCTGATAATTTTTTCGATGTTTTTTGATTATATAAAATACAAAAACGAAGATAAAAAATGCTGAAAAAGGCATATTTTTAAAAAGCGCCCCTTTTTTTCATTCCTTCGTCCAACGGCATATCAGCCGGCCTTGCCTCGGGAACGGCTTCGTCCTTATCCGCGTATTTTTCCGATTCCGCCGACATTTTTACCATCCCGTCATATGTCATATCCGCCGTTTTCCCCTTATCCATCTCCCCTGCGGGACGCAGAATAAGCGTAAAACGCCCCCTTTCGCCGGCGAATGCCAGCATCTGCGCCTCCTGTGCGGATACGGCAAGCGATACCGATGAATACCTTTTGGAACTTTCGCCCTCTTCAAACCCCTGCCCGACGGCAATCACCTGCGCGCACTGCAGTATCGTAGATGTGACTATATTAACCTTTTTGTCGGAAGATTTATCATAGGTCAAAAGTACATCCACCCTGTCCCCGGGTTTTATCATATAACCGCAGCTTGAAGTCTCGTCCACAGCCACGGCTATGGCCCGTAAACCCGTGGGCACGCTCGAGGATAACTGTTGAACTTTTTGTGAAATTTTGTTTATCATGACGGGCTCGTTCTCGACAAAGGGCACAAGCGCGATAAAACCTGTAATGGACTTAAAACTTCGTCCAATCGCCGCCGTTACAAATTTTGCCGGCAGTTCCCCCTCCTTGAGCATATCAGCCGTAATCTGGGCCCCGGGCGCAATATATCTCGCCGCAAGCACCACCTTAACCGGCCGGTTCAATTCGTTAATCTCGTTTTCTTTCACAGCCAGAACCCCGTATCCGGCCAAAGCCGCAAGCGCGCCGCACACAACGGCAAGCGTGAGCAGCCTGTTTTCCATCCTCATAGCCCTGAATTTTTCAATTATCCCCGCCATTTTTCTCTCCTTAATTTGGCACTGTCGAACCCCCCGCCAACGTTGCTTAATCCCGGATATATGACATTTTTTTGGCCTTGCGCCGCTCATATGATGG
>PLPI01000001.1 GCA_003159495.1 candidate division FCPU426 bacterium
AGTCGGAGGGGTTCAGTCCATCCAATACGTAAAATCGTGAATCTTCATTCATTGTATTTGTAAACCCGGATAAATAAAACCTTGGCAAATAATGGTGCTTTTTGGGATTGTTTTCCATATATACTTTATTCCATCCTTTCCTTCTATCCCGTTTTCCTAACATTATATCTACGGAGCAACAAATGTCGTCTTAAATGACATGATACGCTCGCTATTTGATTTTTTTCTTTAATAAATCAAAATAATTCTCTAAGTTATATCTTTTCAAACACTTGGGTTTCCCTTTAACTCCTCTGGTTAAAAAAGTTAAATTATTATCGTTTTCTGAAAATCTTATATAGAATTTGGTTTCTTTTCCACCACCCTTTTTTCTTAAACTTTTTAAAAATATATTCATCTCGTTATCTTTAAATAACAAAAATTTGTGTTCCCACGACTTTAACATTTTCCCTTTTTTATCGCTCCTATCAATATACAAAATCGAAAATACATAGAAATCGGCAAATCCTTTTTCATATTTAAATCTATTAAAAAATGAATTCATGTTTCCATACGCATCAATGTTTTTTTCGCCCTTCAAGTATTCCCACGTTCGTGAGGATTTAACTTGAAATTTGAGGCACTTATTACTTTTATAGAAGCCTAAAATAAAATCAAAATTTTTCTGATTTTCTGAGGCCGGAAAAGTAACATAATAATCTTTCCCGAGTTTATTTTTGATATATTCAGCAACTTTAAATTCGTCATAACGAATGGAAAGAATAGGTTTCAATTTTAATCTCCTTTATCATTTTTTTAAATTCAATATATCTTATGTGTCTCATACTGTCTCTTCCATTTTATAACTCCCTATTGTAGAAACCGGAAACAAGGATAAATCGTTTACACGCCTTGCTTAGGCATTGAATCCCTTAAAACTTCAATCAGTTCTTTGCCTGGTTTGAATTTGACTACTTTCTTGGCCAGAAACTGAACTTGAACTCCGCTCTTAGGGTTTCTGTCGATTCTGGCGGTCTTTTCTTTGGTCGAGAAGAATCCCAAGGTAGATTAATGAGACTTTGTCTGTGTTGCCTATTTTTTCAATATTTGTTGGCTAATTCGCACAAATTCATACCTTTGAGATATAATTAATACTGGTTGTAACACATGTTGGCTTCAATAAAAGTTATTTGTGCCCATTGCGTCATGTTTTCAGGAACATTTGCAATAATTTCGCTGAAATTTTTTACAAATCCTGGTGAGATATCATCAATATCAATTTCCTTTGTTTGGCTATTAATTGCAATTTGTAATTTAACATCTTTTTGTCTTACTGATGCCACATTAAAAACAGCTCCTTTAACCTTAATTCCAGAAAGATGTTTTTCAACAGACCTTATCATTATAATTAAATTGCTTGTACCGCCAATGCATTGGAATTTAGTATTTGTTAAATCAATCCAACCGTCCCTGGCCATTTTTTCAATCAGTAACTGTTGTAAAGATATATTTTGTTTATTTAATTTTTCATTCATTTGTTTGATGTAAAAACTTAACAATAAAAGAATTATGAAAAAAATAAATAATAAAACGCCGGATCTTTCCTTTAAAAAATCAAAAAATTTTTTCATACTCCCTCCTTAATTTTTGTTAAAATATTTTACCTCTTCATTATTTTTTGTGAATCAATAATTTATCTTTGAACGAACGTATCATAACTAGTCATATCACCCTGTTTATTAAAATAGAGTGTTATTTTATCATATATTTCATGGGAAAAACTTTCGCTCTGTCCCACAACACTATTAAAAAAACCACGATTAAAGGTGTTTACAGATTTGTCTTCCTCACCAAGGGTATGATGATATATCCATATTTCTTGAGTACCAAGTTTATTTACACTATCAGGTGCTCCTAAATACATAAGAACTTGATCTTTTGTATCGGCTATTAATCCATCTAATAATGTCTTATACTCACTTACTCTTTCTTCCGCAAGTTCGTGTGCCGTTGCACAAGAAATAAAAAAGCAAAGTAATAAAGTAAGCAATCCTAAATAAAACTTTTTCATATATTCCACCTCGCCAATCATTTTTGGTTCATTCTATATGTTACTTATTCTACTATATTTTGACATTGACTCTTTCAAAACCTCAATAAGCTCTTTTCCAGGCTTGAATTTGACCACCTTTTTTGCTGGGACCTGAACAGATGCCCCTGTTTTGGGATTCCTAGCGGTTCTGGCGGCCTTTTCCTTAGTAGAGAAGGACCCAAGGCCGGTTAAAGATACTTTATCGCCTGTTTTTAATGTTTCCTGACTGATTCTTACAAATTCATCCAGGACTTTCTCAATGTCAATCTTTGGCTGAGCGATTGTATTAAAAATCTTGTCAACGATTTCAAGTTTGGTCATAAGGGCTCCTTTTTGTTTATTTTATTAAATTTAAGCTGTTTTCCTGTTAGGCTGTAATGTTTCAACATTTTTTGTGACACATAACGAGTGTTTCCATTTTATCTTTTCCATTTCATTTTGAATATATCTTCAAATTTATACATTAATTTACGAAGAAATTTTCTAAAAACATAAAAAACACTATAAAATACAACCATAAATAATAAAATAAGGATTCGTTCGTATATTGAATTAAAATTGATAGTCACGTGATACATTGAAATTCCAAAAAAAACGGACAAAAATAGAACCAAAAGAAATATTTTAGTAATGATTTTTATTTTTTTATAATCCTTTAAAAAAGGGTCAAGTTCCTTTGCCTTTTTATAATCACTGATTGACCCTGGTTTATCCCCTGCTTTTTCCTTGGCAATACTTCTGTTATAAAATGACAACGCATCATTTGATTTTAGTTCCAGGGACTTATTAAAATCCTCAATCGCTTCAGTATAATTTCTTATATTAATTTTAGCAATGCCACGGTATAAATAAGCAGAAGCAAACTTTGGGTCAAGCTCTATTGCTTTGGTATTATCATCAATTGCACCTGTGTGGTCACCTAACTTTTCTTTAACAATTCCACGTTTGTAATAAGCCCAAGCAAACTTTGGGTCAAGCTCTATTGCTTTGTTATAATCAATAATTGCACCCTGCATGGCGCCCATATTTTGTTTAAATTCCCCTCTCTTGAGATACGCCCAAGTATACTTCAGGTTAAGTTCTATTGCTTTGTTATAATCTTCAATAGCACCTTTCTTGTCGCCTAACTTTTCTTTAGCAGCCCCACGGGTGTAATAAGCAAAAGCATTCTTTGGTTCAAGTAATATAGCTTTGTTACAATCCTCAATTGCACCGGTGTAATTACTTAACTCAATTTCAAAATTTCCGTTGTTGCTAAAATGAGAGGCAAGTTTCGGGTCAAGCTCGTTTGCTTTGCAATAATCTTCAACAGCACCCTGTTTGTCACCAATCCAATCTTTAGCAAGTCCTCGGTTAAAATAAGCTATAGTTAACTTCGAATCAAGTTCAATTGCTTTATTATAATCTTCAATAGTGCCCTGTTTGTCACCCCATCCGTCTTTAGCGCGTCCACGGCAGAAATAAGCAATAGCATCCTTCGGAGAAAGCTCAATTGCTTTGTTAAAATCCTCAATAGCACCCTGCTTATCTAATAAATTGTTTTTAAAATTAGCACGGGTGTAAAAAGCACGAGCATACTTTGAATTAAGCTCAATTGACTTGTTGTAATCCTCAATAGCGCCTAGCTTATCACCCAAATTTCTTTTAACATCCCCACGATTTAAATAAGCTATAGCATTCTTCGGGTCAGGCTCCATTGTTTTGTTTTCAATTTTTTGCTGTTTTTCTTCAACTGTCAGACGTAATTCATCTAATCCCATAATGCCTGCAAAATATTGTCTAAACCAGTACAATATATCTTCTTTATTCTGTGGTGCCCATTTATCTACAATTGAACGAAGTTCTTTTAATGTATTTTCAATATCGCCGCGGTTTTCCATAATTACTACTCCACATTCACTGTATTTTATTCAACATAAATTTAGGGTCAATATAAATAATATTATACAATATTCTGTCTATATGGACACTCGTACGGGTTGAGGACTACCATAAATGCCCCAGGAGTGCATTTTATCTCCTTTAATGTTTTAATTATCCAAAGCTATAACAAAATTAATGCATTTTGTTATAGATGCTATTCCACTTTATATCCGAGTTTCAAATAGTGATCTATGACTGCTTTTTCCGCAAAAAATGGATAAATTAACCATGAAATTCCCAGAGTACAGCATCCAAGAATAAAGGCTAAAATTGCATGCCCCCAACAGCCTTTGTACATAAAATAAAAGCATCCGAAAAGCAAACACCATAAGAACGCAAAAGAAACTCTAATCTTGTAATTGTTGCCTGGAT
>PLPI01000003.1 GCA_003159495.1 candidate division FCPU426 bacterium
GCACTTCATCTTACACTTTTTAAATATAAGTAAAAAACGAGGGGTGCTTCATATTAAGATTTTTTGTTTATCGGCAAGGATAAAAATTCAAGATTAAGCCTTGTTATTCTAATAAATATATCTACTGTAACCCTTTTATGCTATCTGATTAATATATTCCAGCAAGCCGCCTTCTATCTTTGCAAATTTATTTTTCTTAACATCAAAACAGACCATTAAAATCTCCGCCTTTAAAACAACATCCCCCTGCCTTTTGATCGTGTAGTCAAGGACAAAGGAGACTTTCTTGATATCCTTTGAAACCATCTCGATATCCAGCATGTCTCCAAACATGACGGGTTTTCTATAGTCCACATTTACTTTTGAAGGAAAAAAGGTGATGCCGGTCTCTTCCACGTATTTCATGAAGTTCCCGTATTTTTCCTGGAACCACCCGACCCTGCACCATTCCATCCATTCCAGCGGCTTGGAATAGTAAACCTGCCCTGTAACGTCGGTGTCGCTTAAGTGAACATCTAGGGACATTTTGTGCATTTTTTTTGCTCCTTATTTAAATTTTATGAAGGGAGAAAAGAACAGAACCTTACTTAAGACTTGAGATCACTCACATATATGCCTTTTTAATTAAGCAAGAACATGGCCGGGCCGCCATAATTCGACAGGCTCATGATCCTGAGTCCATCGAAGGACATGGGGCGGCCCCTACAAGAGCACTAGCAAGGCAGTCCGCCATAAAAAGCAAAAGGCNNGCCTTTTGCTTTTTATGGCGGACAAAACGAGGCAATTTACAGGCTGAAATTTCAACCCTAATTTCATGGCTACAAACTCCGGAACCGCACTATTTATATTGTAATTCTCAATCTTCATTACACAATTAATAATATTAAATACCTCCAATTTTGTCAGTTTTTATCATTTCTTTGGTGTCCGTAATCGTAAATCAGTCAAAATCGTCCAATATTTCCTTTTATTTCATTAACTCTTTTTAGGGTGTTTTTTGTCGTTTTCATTTCTATTTAATTTTAATTGATTTAAGGCACTAAAATCCTTCCCTCTATCCCTTCCCCTTTCTTCTAGGGGGCAATCAATCCTTCGCTGACACTAACTTTTCGACTTTTCTTTAGACTTTATCCAATTATAGTAGTTTTTCCTTATATCCTTTAAGTTGTCTTCCCAAAATTTTGCCCCTTCATCGGAATATTCTTTTATAAAATCATCAACGCTATCTATGCGCTTTAAATCCCTTTTCATTTCTTGTGATTCTTCATCGCTCTCAGCAACACTAATAGTTTCATTATACCAATTTACTATATATTCTTTATGGCTAAAAGTCGTATCAATCAAATCCTTTCCATCCCAATGATAAATAGTAGGAAATTTAGGCACTGTATTCATATTGTCCGTGTCTGAAGTCATTATAGGATCAGAACCAATGATTTCATTTTCTCCGCTATCCTCATGTTTAAGCATTCCCATTCCATGAAAATACATTGTTGATTTATATACTTCTTTAAAATCGTCATCAATTAATGAAACCAGCCGGATTTTTGGATCACATCCAGACCCATTGCAGTCATAATCGGCTATAACAAGTGTAAATATAGGTTTCTTTATTATACCAACCAATACTTGTGGTTGCACTCTATTCCCTAATTCAAATGACTTTATTCCATTTTTTGTCTGATATAAAAGATATGGCATTCCAAACATACTAAAATTGAAGAAATTGTCATCATCTATTTTATATGCTTTATCAGTTTTGTCTATTTTACAATTTAATAAGTATTCTAGCTGTTCGATATTTGAATTTGGATATTTTGACATATAATCAAATACCGCTTCACCTAATACATATCTGTATCTATGACCTGCTTCTTTATAATCATATAAATTGTTGAAAGCGTTTAACAAATGTGCGCTTCTTATTTCTTTTAATATCTCATATGCCTTAATGCCTTGCGCTTTACCATTAAGACCACTCAATTCATCATCATATTTTACAGCAAGCAATGTTACCTTATCCAATTTTTGCGCCGAATCAGCAAAACATATAGTTGATATTAGAAGCAAAATAACAGTTATTAAACTTTTTAAATACTTCATTTGATTCATTCCTCCTCCTTTCTCCCTTTAATTCTTCCCTAATTTATTCCATTATTTCCATAGGGGCAATCAATCTTTCATTTGGTCATTTAATTCTTTCAATCAAGGGGCGATAAATCTATCCCCCATTTTATCACTCTATATCGCCCATTTCAATCGAGGGGCGATAAATCCGCCGCTGACTTTGAACAATTCTTTTTCCCGGAATTTATTCTTCCGCTTCGTCTTTCACTCTATTGAAAACTTTTTCAATTGCCTCTCGCACTATCTTTTTGTGATATAAATACATTCCTATTGGAATTAACCATGCCACCCAAGTAAAAAGAAGAAGTATACATAAAACCCAAAATGCTACCGAAGGGTTATACGTTACATCCGCAACGCATAAATACCCACTTTCCTTTTTTGATAATTTGACTACGGTAATATCTTTTCTATTTATTGAACCAAAAGTTGCTTCTATTGATTCTACAATTATTTCATTACCCTTTCTGCTCACTTTCTTGGAAACTTTCTTAAATTGCTCTTCCAATAATTCTAAAGCCTGCTCCTCGCTCTTGCTTGTTTTAAACCGTTCGCTCACTTCAAATTTCATTGATTCGCCTCCTCTTTTATTATTATATCCGTCATATCATTCACCCATGCCATTAATGTCCCGTATTCTCTTTTTCATCTTCCGAGGTAATAGTAGTATCAATTGGTGCTTCTACTTGACTAAATCCCCCTAAAAATATGCCTTTAAAAATATCCACATTACCACCTGACAAATATACAGCAAGATGTCCGCACATTCTCTTTATCGCATTAATTTCTTTACTTTGTTGAGTAATTTCATCCGTGAATACAATTTTGTATTTATCAACATTAGTAATCTTCATTGTTGCTCCTGAAAACTTGTAATAATCCCCTTTTGCTGTAAAGATGCCACTTTCATTACTATCACTCATGCCTAAATTCAAACCGCCTGTTACAAAAGCTGAAGATTTTGAAGCACGTTCAGCATTTGAAGTTTGGGGCACAAATTCATATATCATTGTTGAATCAACTACCATGGATGTATTAAATTTCTTTTTATAATAGCTTAAGCTTTTACCTGGTTCAACAAGCACTGCTCGTATGTCCATTTTAGTTAGTTGATTGATTAAAATATCCGTATAGAAATCGCTTGTTTTTCTATCTTTAAGATTCTCGATGGTTATAGGGTTTACTAAAACAGTATCAACATCCAATTTGGTTAAGTTTTTAGTGGCAAAAACACTGGTAAATTCAGGGAACATTAATTTATATTTATATTTTGCTTCAGTTGTATTTGACGCACAGCCCATAAGAAAAACCGAAAATATACAAGCAACTATTAGTAACCCTTTAATTTTCATTAGCAGATTAGCCATTTATCCCTCCATCATATAATAGAATCAACGAAACCATTTTATCACTCTGAATGGCAAAGGCAAGGCAATATTAGAACGTTATAGCATCAGACAATGGGCAGGACAGACGAGGTAGTTTTGTTATACAACAATTTACGAATGTTGTCAGGAAATATTATTCACTCTAAAATATAGCATCCGCCCCCGTTAATCTTAATCTTTAGATACTATATGAAAAAGTATCCTCATCTTTAACATCCATATTCCCACTAAAAACTTCTTCACTATTTATCCAAATGGTTTTAACAGATATTGCATCGCCACCAAGAGCAGTAGTAGGTATAGTGAATGTTACCCATAATGGCTTAGTTTTTTAAGACAAAATTTTGAGCTTTTTAAGGTGGGTTTCCTGTAGTAAAATCAAAGGGACCCAGGAGGTTCAAAATGAGAACGAAGAGGGACAAAGGTTTTAAGGCGAAGGTGGCGTTAGAGGCACTGCAAGGAGATTCTAAGATTACGGAGATAGCGGCGAAGTACGGAGTGCATCCCAATAAGGTTGGGGAATGGAAGAAAGAGCTGATAGAGAACGCAAGCAGCATCTTTGAAAAGAAAGACACCAAGCAGGAAAAGGACTGGGAAAAACGTGAGTCGGAACTCTTGAAAATAATCGGTATAAGGGACGTAGAGGTAGAATTCCAAAAAAAAAGTTTAAAAAAGCTGGGACTTTTGTAAAAGGGTTAATAGAATTTGATAACCCGAAAATAACGGTAACCAGGCAGTGCCGATTAATGGGAATATCCCGGGCGGCGTTCTATTACAAGCCGAAGCCAATAAGTAAGAAGCAAAAAACGCTCTTAGACAGGATTGACGAGATATACACCAAGAGTCCGTTTTTCGGAGCGCGAAAGATAGTCATTGTGCTGGCTGTTACGTGTGGCATATTTGTTGGCCGGCGTAAAGTGACTACCGCGATGAAAACGCTTGGAATACAGGCGATTATGCCAAAAAAACACTTGAGCATACCAAACAAGCAGCACAAGACATATCCATACCTTCTGAGGGGTTTGAAAATAAACAGGCCCAATATGGTTTGGAGCACGGATATAACGTATGTAAGAATGAACGGCAAATATATCTATCTTGTGGCTGTGATTGACTGGTATAGCCGTAAAGTGCTGTCGTTTCGCCTGTCCAGTAGCCTTGACGGAAGCTTCTGCCGGGATGGACTGAACCCCTCCGACT
>PLPI01000121.1 GCA_003159495.1 candidate division FCPU426 bacterium
AAATGTCATATACCCCGGATAAAACACGCAAAGGGTTTTCCGACAGTACCAATAAAACGGACATGCTGTTTCTTACAGTGTTTTCCGGTTTTAAAGCAGGATATTACAGGCCGCATGGAATTATATCAGGCGGATTTTCTAATTATAAACTTCGGGTCAAGGATTATGAGCCTGTGCTCGTCGATTTTTACCTCGCCGGAAATGCATTTCACCGCAAGTTCAAATGCGTCCGAGCCCATCTCTTCAAGGGGCTGTTTGACCGTTGTCAGCGCCGGTTTGTAGTACTGGGCCGTCATGATATCGTCATAACCCACAACAGAAATGTCATCCGGAATTTTAATATGATTTTCCCTGAGTTCCTCGATAACGCCCATTGCGCATAAATCTCCGGCCGCGCAGAAAACCGCGTCCAGACCGGCTTTTTCGCTCAAAAATTCCCTGACCTTCTGCCGGCCCTCCTCAAAAGAATAATACGCCACATGTTTTATAATGCTTTCGTTGAGCGTCATACCATAATCCTCGATGGCTTTTCTGTAACCTATAAGCCTCTCGATGACCATTGAGTTTGTCCTTTTGTCGAGAAATTCTCCGGCAAGTACGCCTATCTTTTTATGCCCTTTTTTTATAAGGTATTCCGTGGCTATATAAGAGCCCTTGACATTATCAACCTTGACGGTGTGGCCGCCTTCGCACGATTCTTCGATAAATATCACGGGTATCCCGGAATTCTTGTATGCCTGTAAAAGTTCCTCGTCCATTGGCACGCTTATAGAAATGACTGCATCGGCCCGTTTTTCATAAAGTATTGTTTTTAACATATCCTTTTCCACGTCTATCCTGCCCGTGGTGGGATAATAATTGACCTCATAGGGCCCTTTAAACAGGTGCGGTTCTATCCCCTGAAGCACCTCATGGACAAAAAAATTGGAAAAAAGTTTTGATACTACCGCTATTGTATGCATTGCTTCCGCCATTTAATTCTCCCTGGATCTTTATTATTACATATACTACATCAAATTATAGACAAAAGCAAGTTTTGTTGAACGCCGGCCAGCCTGTCGTTATTTTTCCAACGAATAATCTATTTTTTTAACATTATAACTGTTTGATCCGCCAACCCCATGAAAGCGTCATAAGCGGCGCCGTGTTTTCCCTGTTTTATGAACCCCTCAAAATCATCCCCGGAGAGCACCGGCATAGAGGCTATTTTTTTCGCGCCGTTCAAATCCTCAATAAGCGCGCCGCTGCCGTAAAGAAAAGTCTTTTCCCCGCATTTCGGGCATACGCTGTGTGTCATATTCTCAACAAACCCTATAACCGACACCCCGAGTTGTTTAAAAAAATCAACGGCCCTTGCGGCAACTTTTGCGGCCATCTTATGCGGAGTTGTGACAAAGATCACGCCGTCAAGTTTAAGCGACTGTGAAATTGTAAGCGACGCGTCGCCGGTTCCCGGAGGAAGGTCGATTACCAGAAAATCCAGTTCTTCCCAGATAACGTCCTTCAGCAGCTGCCTTATCACGGAGCTCATCATGGGGCCGCGCCATATCATCGCGGATTTTTCATCCACAAGAAATCCGATGGACATCACGCTTATGCCGGCGGCATCAACCGGGGCCATTTTATCGCCCAGCACGGCCGGACGTGTGTTTATGCCGAAAATTTCAGGTATGGAAGGGCCGTAAACATCCGCGTCAAGCAGGCCGGTTTTAAACCCTTTTTCCCTTAATGCCGCCGCCAGGCCGGCGGATATGGTTGATTTCCCCACGCCGCCCTTTCCGCTCGCGACGGCGATTATCTTTTTTACATTTTTCAGGGCTTCCTTTATATCCTCAAGATCTTTTTCAACATTTCCATGCATAAATCATCTCCTTAATTGTTATTTTGGCAGGAAGTTATCTATCACACGCTGCAATTTCCCAAAAACCTCGCAATGTATTCATCCTTGATGTTTTTACCCTCTATTATTATGCTGTCTTCCGGAAGCAGCATCCTTGTTTCAGGCGTCATTCCGGCGCCGCTCCAGATATAACGGCAGCGCGCCGCAACCGCTGTTTTACTGTCCAGGCCGTCGGAATATAATATTGTCCGTTCGGGGTCATACGCGCCGTCCGGAATTTCTATGTCGTAAAATTGTTTGAGGAAATCACCGAGCTTTTTGTTTTCCGGCAGGATTATCACGCTCTCTGATTTTCTCAGGCAGTCGTAAACAATATCCAATCTCAGTACTGCCCGGTTGACAGCATTACAAGCGTGCATGCTTCCATATATCTTATCCCGGCGGTTTCAGCGGCCTCTTTCATCTCGGCGCATTCGGTCCCCGGGTTGGATATTATACGCGCCGGGTTTAACGCTATGATATCAGGTATCATGGAAACGAGCCTTTCGGGCCCCACATAAAGCGTTACTGTGTCTATTTTGTCATTTATATCCTTTACGCTGTGAACGGTTTTTATCCCGTCAATTTCCTCAAACGCCGGGTTTACCGGTATAACCGTGTGTCCGGCGGCGGCAAGGGCCTTTTGAGCCTTATTGGAATAGCGCTGTACCTTATTGCTTGCGCCTAAAATAACGACACGTTCTTTGCCTGAATCCATAAAAAACCTCCAATACCTTTTTTAATCAATCCTCGTTTTTTCAGGCTTTTTTGAATTATTTTTCCAATTCTTACTTCCTGTATCAACACGCACATGCGGCAATGAATCCGGGAAACGTGACCGCAAAAACCCGATCATTTTCTCCCTTACTTCGCAGCGCAGATCCCATAGAAGTTCTGAATCCGCGGCGCTCACGAGCGCCTGCATTTCAATGGTCCTTTCCGTCGCACCCGTAACCTGCAGGCCGGATGCCTTTTTATCCCATTTCGGGTTATTATTAAGTATGCGGTTCAATTCCTCACGAATCTCCGGAACCGGTATTGTGTAATCTGCATAAATCATGACCGTTCCCGTCAAATCAGCCGATGCCCTTGTCCAATTTTCAAAAGGTTTGTCCAAAAAATATGAAAGAGGCAGTATCAGCCGCCTGAGGTCCCATATGCGCACGACCACGTAAGTAAGCGTTATCTCCTCAATTCTTCCCCATTCGCCTTCTACAACCACTACATCATCCAGCCTGATTGGCTGGGCAAGGGCAATCTGTATGCCGGCAATAAAATTTCCAAGGGTTTTTTGCGCGGCAAAGCCAACTACAATTCCGACTATTCCCGCGGATGCCAGTATGCTCACGCCGATTTGTTTCACTTCCTGAAAGGTCATCAATATAGCGGAAATGGTAAAAATTATGATGATTACATTTATTATATTCGTAATCATACCCGTCTGGGTGTAAATACTCCTTGCGCGCAGATTGTTTTTGTCATTTATATTATAACCGCTTAAAAAAACATCGCGCATAATATAAACAACGGTTACAGCAAGCCAGCCGAAAAGCGCTATAAGCAGGATATAGAAAAAGTGTCCCATCCCGGCTTTAACAACATCGGTTAGACGGGTAAAAGGTACTGTCACAGCCGCGCAAATCACGGGCAAAAGCGGGCGAAGGGGTTTTCTGAAGGCTTCGATGTTGTTTTTAAGCAGGCTCCACCGCTTAAAAATTGCCGATACTACGATATAAAATATCCATCCCGCGGCAGCCCCGCAGGCAAGCAAAATCCCGGAATATACATAATCATTCATAAACAGCACCATGCCTTTCTTTATTCTTAAATTATATATGATGTCTCATCTTTTTTCCATAATTGTTTAATTTTCCGCTATTCATTCCCCGGTTTTTCCTTCAAATATCCAAGAATGAAGACGAAATCATCAGGAAGCCCGGCTTTTATTTCTATACCTCCGCCTTTTTCATCCTTAAAATCCATCAAAGAAGCATGCAGCATCTGCCTTTTGGGAGCCGCCTCCCCAAAAAGTCTTTTATCCAGCTCCGCGTCTCCGTAGACCGGGTCGCCGGCGCACGGATGTTTGATGTACTTCATATGCGCCCTGATCTGGTGCGTCCTGCCGGTTTTTATAATGACCTTAAGAAGCGTCGCGCCGCTGAAATGTTTTACCGGTTCGTAATACGTCTGCGCAAGATTTCCGCCAGTATTTACAACATCCCTGGATTTTGCCCCGTCGCCGCCCTTTGAAATGTAATTTTCTATATTTCCCTTTTTTTGTATTTTTCCGTGCACCAGGCATAGGTATTCCTTATATATGTTCTTATTCATTATCATGGCCGATAACTCGCCCGCTTTTTCCGGCGTAAGGGCTATTAAAACAATTCCGGAAGTTCCCCTGTCAAGGCGGTTTACCGCGTGTATGGATCTTTCAGGATAAAGTTCTTTCACGGCGTTTACAAGGGTATCGGTTTCCCTGAACTTTGTGGGGTGCGTAAGCATTCCTGCCGGCTTATTGACAGCGATTAAATCTTCGCCTTCAAAAATTATTTCAAATCTGGTATTATAAGGCATCAGCGCGGTTTTTTTCCTTATTTCGGCCTCAAAACCCACCACGTCCCCGGGACGCACCATCCTGTGCCATTTTTTCTGGAGCGATGAGTTTACCCAAACGCGCCCTTCGTCAATCATTTTGCGCGCCGCCACGCGGGTCACCGACGCGGCTTCCCTGAGGTACAAATCAAGCCTCATTGGCTCGCATGAAACCCTTGAGGTTCTGAGTTCAAAATTATCCGTTATTTTAGGAATAAAATCTTTCCAATGTCATATTTTTTGTCCGCCGAAATAATAACATAATAATATATTCCGTTTGCCAGGCCGTTAAGGCCGGTTTTATCCACCCGACCGTCATAATAACCCTGCGGTACGTTTTCCCACTTCATTTCACGTATAAGCCTGTACTGCGTCGTATATATCTTTAATAAAACCTCCTGTTCGGCCTTTTCAGAGTTAAAAGCGACATACAGGTCGTCCACTCCCGGTTTGCACGGGTTGGGATAAACAATGCTCCCGCCGCCGGTTGTTACCGTCAGCACAGGCGTTGGAGAAAGTGTCAGCGACGCAGCCGGCGTAACTGTCAATGTAATTGTTGCGGCCGCTGTTTGCGCCGCCGTGAGTGTGACTGTTTCCGTGGCGGCCGATGTCGGTGTAAATGACGGAATCATAATAGTCGGCGATATGGTTTCTGTTGAAGTCTGCGTAACCGAAATTGTTATTGTCGGCTCCTGCGTGGCCGAGCCTGTTGCCGTGAGTGTATATGTAGCCGTCGATGTAAAAGTCGCGGTAAATGTTGATGTAAGCGTAATTGTGGGGGTATCTGTTATGGTCGGCGGCGTTCCGGTTATTGTAATTGTTATTGTCGGGGAAACGCTGTTTGTCGGCGATACTGTGAAACTCTGTGTGGCCGTAAGTGAAGGTGTATACGTAGGCGTCTGTGTACATGTAAATGTCGGCGTTGCGGTAAATGTTGACGTTGCGGTAAATGTCGGTGTTGCGGTTGCCGTCCCTGTAAATGTCGACGAAGGAGTCATGCTTGATGTCCAGGTCATGGTGCTTGTAGCAGACTCCACTATTTGCGTCCCCGTGGCGGTTATTGTAAGCGTCGTTGTTTTTGTGGCGCTGAACGAAGGCGTCTGCGTAAACGTCACTGTGCAGGGGCATGTATTTGTGGCAGTCGCCGTGGGTGAAGCTGTAAAAGTGCCGGATGCCGTTGCTGTAAATGTCATTGTTGACGTTAATGTACGGGTTACGGTTGCCGTAAACGTTAAAGTGGCTGTAACAGTCGGAGAAACAACCGGAGTTATCGTCCCTGTCCTTGTAATGGTAAATGACGGCGTCGGCGTCGGCATGACCCTCAGTATCTGTATGGCCTCAATCGTCGGGTTATCCGCGTTACCCTGGGTGAAATTAATGGTAAGTTCGCCTCCGGAAACCGTGACCGAAAAGGTTTCATCGACGGCATAGTCCGCCTTATCGCCCGCCGCGGCAAAAACGTCAAAGTTTGTCAGCACCTGTGTCCCATCGATGGCTACATTAAACTCCCTGCCGCCCACTCCGGTAGTTGTTCCCCCTCTTCCGGCTATGCCGTACCATAATTCCGCGAATTTCAGCGTTACCTGGTATGTGCCGTCCGGCAGGCCGTCAAAGGTATAACCCATGGTGGAGTTCCATCTTTCATTGTCGTAAAGTATGTCGTCCGTGGTGCCTCCTATGGCATCAGCCACAGTGTTTGCCGTACCCGCCACAGTGTATCCCCAGCTGCCGGCCGTATAAGCCTGGTCCGCGAGCCACACGTTCCCGGAGCCGTCGGTATACTGAGGTCCGGCGCAGTCGACGCGCAGTGATGTAAATACCGGGGTTGCGGTATATGAAGGCGTAACCGTATAAGTCATTGTAATTGTCGGGCTGTAAACCGGCGTGTTTGTCCTGGTAAAAGTAACCGAATAATAAGGCGTGTTTGTGCATGTCGGTGTTTTTGTCATTGTAAAAGTCTGGGTCGGAGGCGAACCCGTCATGGTGGCAGTCGGGGTACACAGCGTTGAAGCGTCAAGTATTTCTATCGCGGAGAACTTGGCGTTGTCCTTTGTCGAGGTTGTGGTTATATCAATTACAGTATTCGTGACATTAACATCGAATGTATAACCGCTGATATTTGTTGCGGTAAATTCAGCTCCCGTTACACCGACTATATCAAGTCCGTTAATAACCTGTTGTCCGTTTATGGCAACATTAAATATCCTGGATCCTGACACCGTATAATATATCTCCGCAAATCTTAGTATGACCCTCCACGGGCCGTTCTTCGGGACCGTAAACTTGTATTCTATGTTAGCGCCGTAACTGCCGCTCTGGTAAAGCACATCGTCATTCGTATTCGCAATTGCATTTGTCACAATGCCTTCAACCGCGCTCCTGTTGATATACCCCCAGCTTCCGGCAGTATATGCCTGGTCCGCATCCCAGGTTCTGCCAAGCGAATCTGTCGCCTGGGGCCCGCCGCAATTAACCCTTTCAAACGATGTGGAGCACGGGTTTGTGGTTGGGGTCGGCGTCGGCGTGCTTGTAAACGTCTGCGTAGGCGGAGGCGTGCACGTCTGCGAGCCGCAGGCCGACGGCAAAAGGTCATACGCCTGCTTTACGGCCCAGATTGTTGAGCCACGCATATAATAAAACGCCCTCGGATTGGTAAGGTTGTTGCACCATGCTTCGGGCGTCCGGAACCAGTACTGCGCCGTGTTCCATATTGTATTATATATGCTTGCGCCGACGGCGTTTGACTGGGCGGTCATCGATTCGAGCACCATTCCGGAAACCGCGCCCCACGTCGTTCCGACCCAGCCTTCCTGAGATTGCGATGTTGATGTGTCTATCGCCCCTGCAGCAGTCATTACATTGCACATGATGCCCGGCGTGAATTTGCTGAAGTTATTGTCATAAACGGCCTGCCACGCGCTCTGCGCATGAGAATCGCTCACTACACCTCCGAGGCCCAGCGCCTTTGAATACCACTCCCCGCAGAGCTGGTCCGACATTATTCTTGTGGGAGCCGAGGAACCGGTGTCAATTTTATAATAAGTTCCCGTCCATAATTCGGATTCAAAACTTGCCTGCGCCGTATTGAACCATGACTGGTATGCCGCCGCAGATGCTGCGTCCCCCTCCACCGTGGCTATCTGCACCGCCGCCTGGCACGCCGCCAGAAAAAGGCTGCCGCAATAAGCCGTCGTCCCTGTCAGGCCAAGGTCGTCGTATGTCTGGTCTATCCCCGCTGACTGGGGCAGGCCGTCGGTTCCGCACTCGCTGTGCACCTTTGCCATGGCTGTTTTTACAGAGGGCCAGCAATAAGTCAGGAACGTCGAGTCCGAATCGCCCGTCAGGTGGTAATCGCGCCATACCATGAGGACGAATTTCGAGTTCAAGTCTTTCCATGTAGTCGAATCCCGGTAAACATAGTCGTTCCATTTCTCGAATAAATTATCAGGATCGCCGAAATCATGGGCGCATGTCCCGAGCGGCGCGGGCCTGTCTGTGCGTGTTGTATATATAGAGTCGGAAAACTGCCTTATTGCCTGTTTATCGATATCCGGCCAGTTCAAAAATAACGCCCAGGAGCCGTAAAAACGCACATCCGAGGTGCCGTAAAATTCATAGATATATGATTCCAGGTGCGAGAACATGTCTTCATTCGCGTTATCGGCCTGCCCGGATGCCGCCCCGGCCTCCCACATGGTTCCGCTGGTGAAATAAACGTACATCTCGTTGAAAAGCATTGTTTTAAGCCAGGATGGATAATAAGGATTCGTAAGTATTCCGTTCTGCCATGTGTCTATCTGCGATTCATAAGAGGCGTAATTTGTCAGGGCGTCCTGGGCTACCGCCCAAGAATTTACGCCGGTGCGCGAAAAGTACCTGGTGTATTCCCTGTACCACTTATTTCCCGTCGTAGGCTGGGCAATCGGGATATCCCACGAAAGCACGATCGGTATCTTTACGGAAGCGCCCGGTGCGAGCGTGACCTTGAAGGCTATGCCTCCTATCGTATTGCTTCCAACCGTGTCGGAAAGCACCCCGTTCGTCGAAAAGGACGTTTGAAGCGCCCCCACGGACGCCGCCGAAAGGTATGAGACCGTCACACCCGTCCCGCCGACGGTTCCCAGGCAGAACTCCCCCTGATTTTTATTGGTTGGATTTGTTATGCCGCTTTTCAACACAATGCCCGTAAAATTTCCCGCGGCGGTTACAGCCTGTGCGGATGCCCCCGAATAGGTATTGTCAAAAGTAAACATTATTGCCGCGTCAACATTTCCGGATGTGGGGTTGGAAAGATCCCATTCATATATGCCTTCGGGATATGAAACGCGCTGGTAGTCGCCTGGTATTGCCGGAGAAAACTGGGTTACCCTGGCCTTTACCGTAAATTTGCTGCCGTAATAATCAACCCATGCCTTGGGGAAAAGCGAATAATATGACGCCTGTCCGCTTCCAATATTCGCGGAGTCAAGCTGTATCACCGAAGCCGAACCGCCCGCCGGTTTCTGGTACATGAAAAATTTGCAGTTGGAGTCATCGACAAAAGCCGAGCCGCTGTCGTTTCCGGCGCTGATATCCAGCCTTGTCTTATAGAAATTTCCATTGAGGCGCCATGTTATTGTGCCTGCTCCAAAACCGCCTATAGGAGCCCCGTCCTCATAACCTGAAGCGTTTATATCCCTTGACCATGCCTGTGATGGAATTGTTGTAGCCGCAAAAACCGGGGCAATAACAAAACATACTGCCACCATACAAAACAGCCATTTTTTTATTGTTAAATGCACGTTATCCATCCTCTGGTTATTTTTAATTTTGACAACAAATAAACGCATAAGTTGCGGTTTTTACCGTTTAAACTCACTTTTAATAATATAATATTATAGCATTATTTCCCGGATATGTAATGGTTAAAAATATCCATAGTCTGCGAAATAACGTCGCTCCATGAGTCTGATTCCTTCAGTATTTCCCTGAATATTTCCCTGAAACCCATGGCGTATTTCCTTTTAACAACCCTGTCCGCCCTGTATATTTCAGTGTAGAACAACCTTCCGTCCTTAAGATAAATTGACACATGCCCGTCAAGCTTTCCGTCCTTATACGCGCCTTCTTCATCCACCTTTCCGTCTTCATTAAAAATTTTGTAAGGGCCGTTTACAGCCCCGTTTACCGCCTGTGTCTCCATTTTAACCTTTCCCGAGTCATAAAACGTGGTGACCGGCCCTGTAAGCTTGTCCTTTACGCTGGCGCCCTTTTCAAGTATATTCCCCGACTCATAATATTTTGTATAAGGCCCCTGTTCAAGGCCGTGAATTATCATGTCTATCTCCTTGACCCGGCCGTCCTCGTAATATGAGTAATATTTGCCTTCAATGCGCCCGTTGATGTAATTCCCCTCCTCCATAACACTGCCGGACGGGTAATATTTTTTATAGCCGCCCTCTTCCTTTCCGCCTGCCATTGTCCATTCTTCCTTTAATTCTCCGGATTCATAAAATCCCCGGCCCGGCCCCTGCTCTTTTCCCGAGACATAGGTCCCTTTTTCCTTGAGTTTTCCCGATTCGTAATAAGTGCTGTACGCCCCCTCTGCAGAACCGTCTTTCATGGTGCCGTCCTCTTTTAATACCCCGGATTCGTAGAAGAACTTATACGGCCCGTTTTCCTTGTTGCCCTTGAGGTTCCAGAGTTCCTTTAATTTACCCGAGGGATAAAAAACCCTGACTTCGCCTTCCAGCAGGCCTTTGACATATACCCCTTTTTCCTTCGGCCTGCCGTTCTCGCCGTATTTTGTATATGGCCCCTCCTGCCTGCCGTCTTTTACGTTGCGTTCGTCCTTTAAGTTCCCGTTGTCATAATATTCCACAACGCGCCCGGCTATCTTCCCGGCGTCGCATGCCCCGGCTTCCTGCAGCCTTCCGGATTCATAAAAGTCCTTATACGTCCCCTGCGTATGCCCGTCTTTCATGGCCCCTTTTTCCTTTATTTTTCCGGATTCATAATAAAGCGTATACGGCCCGTTTTCCTTATTCTTTGAATAATTCCATTCTTCCTTTATTTTTCCGGATGGGTAATATTTCGTGACCACACCCTCCAGTTCATCCTTTACAAAATTACCCTTTTCATCTATTTTCCCGTCTTTTGAATAACGCGCATATTCCCCGTCGGCAAGGCCGCCCAGCATCCCGCCTTTTTCCTCCACGGAACCGCTTTCATAATAACTGTTATATTCCCCCCTGCGTGTTTTCGGGTCGAGGCTCCAGCTGTCCTTTATTTTCCCTGACGGATAAAAACTCTTGCCATCGCCGGATAATTCCCCGGAATCCATTGCGCCTTTTTCCTTTATCTGCCCGGCCTCATAATATTTTTTATACCCGCCGCCGCTTTTTCCGGCATGCATTATGCCTTTTTCCTTTACGGCCCCGGATTCGTAAAAAAGCGTATAAGGGCCCTCTTCCTTATCATCCCGGAAATTCCACTCCTCCTTGACCCTGCCGGACGGATAAAATACTTTCACCATCCCCTGGACCTTTCCGTCCACAGAAGCCCCTTTTTCCGAAAGACTTCCCTTATCGTCGTATTTATAGTACGGCCCCTGCTCAACGCCGCCCTTCATGTTTGTCCCGAATTTCAACTTTCCGTTCTCATAGAAAGTGCTGTAAAGCCCCTCTTCTTTTCCGTCTGCCGCAGTCCCCGCTTCCTGCTTTTTGCCCGACTCGTAATAACTTAACAAGGTGCCGTTTAATTTTCCGCCGGCATAAACCACATCGCCTTTAAGCGCGCCGCTTTCATAAAAAGTCCTGTAATGTCCTGTGAGCCTGTCGTCCTTATATAAACCCTTTTCCTTTACTTTGCCGGATTCATAATAAACCATAACCGGACCTTCCTGTTTATTGTCCTTAAATGCCCCTTTTTCTTTCACTCCGCCGGTTTCATAATAAATTATATACGGCCCCTGCGCTTTTCCGGCGGTACATTTTGACAGTTCCTTCAGCTTTCCAGACTCGTAAAATATCCTTACGTCCCCTTCCTGCAGGCCGTCTTTATTCAAGCCTGTTTCCAGGATCCTTCCGGACTCGTAATAGATGCGGTAAGCTCCCCGCGCTTTCCCCCCGGAGTAATGCACAAGCTGCTTTAATTTTCCCGACTCATAAAACTCCCTGCAGTCGCCCGATGCTTTTCCCTTATCGTAATAAATGGACATTTTTATCCTGCCGTTTTCAAAATAGGTATTGTCATCGCCCTGCAGTTTTGTGTTTTTATAGGAGAATTTTTCCTTTATTTTTCCGGACGGAAAATAGCGTGTCTCCACGCCGTCAGGTTCGTCATTTTTGTAGGATAAGACCGTTTCAACGCTTCCGGTCATTCCCGCGTAATACCAGGTATAAGAACCGTCTTTTATCTTATTGTCAGCAAAGAAATATACGGAATTTGTCGTGGTGCCGTCGTCGTCAATGACCGTCATTTTAACGGTGCCTTCTATCTTCGCGCCGGTTTTTACCACCGGCCCCTCGTCGGGATATGTCCATACGGCAGCCGCTTTTCCATCGTTGTAAAAATATCTTTTCCCGTCGCCTTTCCTGTCCCTCATGCTGGTAAACGCAGCAAATACAGGCAGGGAATATAAAACAACAAAGGCCGCTATAAGAAATTTTTTCACAATATCCCTCTTTTCCCTTTAACACGCCGATTTAAAGCATCTTTTCACGACATAATATCACAGGAAAAGACTAATATGAAGAAAAAATTTACGGGACGAGAATATTCCTGTTCACGAAGAAAGCGCCGACCCTTTTTGCCTGCGGCATTTTTCCGTTAACGCCGGTGATGGAGTAATAATAAAGTCCGTTCGCAAGTTTTTGCCGCGGCAGCCAAAGGTATGTCCCGATGCCGGCCGACACATTTTCAAGGTGCATTGCCGCTATTTTCCTGTCGCCATAGGTATAAACATTTATGTACAGGTCATCCGCAAAACCCGCTATCGTGTAACGGAAAGTTACCTTATCCCCCATGGTGGGGTTCGGGTATGTGTTGTAATCAGTTATCGCCACAAACTTCGCAACCACAGTGGGCGTTATTGTAATAGTCGGAGTGACCGTAATAGTCGGTGAAACAGTAAATGTCTGCGTTATCGTGCATGTCATCGTTATTGTTGGCGTTTGGGTAATTGTCGGAGAATCTGTTATTGTATTTGTCACCGTGGCGCTCGGCACGCAGATGAGCCTGATATTATCGACCATTACCGTATAATTAGAGGCCGAATTGTCAACAAAATCAAATTCGTTTATATTGGCCGGCAGGGACGGATACAATGTTGAAAGAGGAATTGTTATCGTCTGCCATGAATTTGTCGCGTTTATTACGACGCGATTGGCCGCCGCTCCCCTGTCAAGGGTAAATAATAATCCCGACACACTTCCGGACACCGCTTTAAAATCAAAGGCAATATTATTGTTCTGCCCTATAGAAACGGACTTTGACCAGGAATGGCCCTCCCAGTATGCGGCCGAGGCGTAAGAAAGCTGCATGCCGTTTCCGGGATTCCCCCCTGTTGTTTCCATTATGGTCCCTATAGGCGTCGCGTTTGCGTTGACCCACGCGTTTGAAACCGCCACACCGTCCGCAAGTTTGGCTCCGGCAGTGTCGCCATCGTAAATCAAATCCCACGGAAGCGGCGTCGGTGTTATCGTAGGCGTGAATGTATACGTGGGAGTTCCCGCGTATGGCGTCGCTGTCGGTGTAAATGTCAGGGTTCCACAGAAATTTATGCTTGCCGGATTGTTTATGTTGGTCAACATATAATTACCCATGGTCGAAAGCACGGACGTGCTGTAAACCCCGCTGGCGCAGGTTCCCTGGTTCAACAGTGACGAAGTGTTGCTGTCGTCGGCAAACGACCAGCATGTCCAGCTTATCTTCTCCCCGGTTGTATTGAGGGATGTGTTTGATGCATTAAGTACATTGACAAAATTTGTTGCATTGGTGTAATCATCCGGCGAAGTGCCTGAAGAACTTGACGCCGACCATTCGGTCACAAAAATGGGAAGAGGGTACAGCGCCGCGGTGGTATATGGCGACAGCATTGAAAGATTATGTGTTCCAGCGTAAAAATGGAAAGTATACATTATGTTTGGATAATTTAACTTGTTCTGGTAAACCACGGTTCCAAGCTGCGACCAGTTTGGAGTGCCGACTATGATTACGGCATTCGGGTCGATGTTCCTGATAAGCGGTATTATAGTGTTGGCGTAAGTTGTAATCTTCGTCCATGTAACCGGAGTCCCGTCCGTTGAATTTCCGCTGGGTTCGTTGCATATCTCGTAAAAAATATTGTTATAACCGGCGTACCTGGTGGCCATTGCCGTCCAGAATGTCTCCGCGTCCGCTATGTTCGTATTCGGATCCCCCCATCCGTCGTTGGTTGTTATGGTTAAGACATGCCAGTCTATTATTACATACATGCCCCTTGCCGTGGCAAGATCCGCGATGGCGTTTATTTCCGTAATCGTGTCGGACGGGTCGGCTAAATATCCGTTCTGATAAACATATACGGCAATCCTTATAACATCCGCGTTCATTGTATTGGCGATAAAATCCAATGAAGCCGGTGTGTAACAGCCGTAATGCCACTGCAGCCCGTGTGTATCCACCCCGCGCAGCTGCACCGGGTTGCCGCATTCATTGGTGAGCTGAAGCCCGTTGACATGCAGTCTGCCGTTTATGGAAACCGGCGTGGCGTATAATGAAATCGACAAAACAATCAGCACAACAAAGGCCGCTGAAATTTTAATAATTTTTTTCATTTTATCTCCTCATGTTTTATATATTTTATGATCAAAAATTTTATGCAGATTCTCTTATTATGAGTTCCGGTTCAAACATCTTAACAGTGGCTTCTTTGTCCGGCGCATTTATCATGCCGCAGGCGATATTAAAAGCTTCCCGTCCCATATCAATTATTGGCTGCCTGACCGTTGTAAGCGGCGGGCTTACCACTGACGATATCATTAAGTCATCATATCCTATAACCGAAATATCCTGCGGCACCTTAAGGCCCTCTGCTTGGGCCCGTTTTATAAAACCTATAGCGGTCATATCGCCGGTGGCGCAGAATACAGCGTCTGCTTTTATCCCGGAAGAATATATTTCATCAAACGCCTTCGCTCCGTCGTCCATTTCATAGGCCGAACTTATTATATTCCGGTCCGGCAGGTTTATTCCCGCCTCATCAAGCGCTCCGCGGAAACCGGCGAGACGCTCCCTGGAATTGCAGCAGTCCCCGCTCTCAAACATGCCGTAAAGCATTGCTATATTGCGCCTGCCGCTTTTAATTATATGCCGCGCCGCAAGCCCCGCACCCCTGTAATTATTCACTTTTACCGCGGGGAAGCCTTCCATGGAGCGTTCTATAAACACAACCTGAACTCCCCTGTTTTTAAATTCTTCAAGTATCGCCGCCGGGGGTTCTATGCTTACCGCTATCACACAATCGGCAGACCTGCCGTAAAGTATATTCTTTAAAACAGCTTCCTCGCGCTTCTTGTCGCCCTTCGTTGAATGCTGTGAAATATTATAATCCGTCTTTAGCGATTCATCCTCAATGCCCTTAATGATATCCGCCGCAAAAAAAGACGAAAAAAATGTGGCGACCACGGCTATTGTCCCCGTCTTTCCGTTTGCCAGGGAGCGGGCGTGGTAATTGGGATAATAATTCATCTCTTCAACGGCGCGCATAACTTTTTTACGCGTACTCTCGCTTATCTTTTTATCGCCGTTTAAAACCAGCGAAACTGTCGTGTGCGAAACACCCGCTATTTTCGCGACATCTTCCAGTGTTACGGCCATTTTAATCTCCTTGTATTTATGACTGCTCAAACCTTATGTTTAGCGCTAAACATAAAACTCTCAAAAAAAGGGCGCAGCCGCCCTGTTTTTGAATTATTTCAGCAGTATAAATTCCTTTAAACTGCCGCGTTTCATTGTACCGTCATTGTACGCCGCTTCAATCACATAAATATAAATGCCGTTGCTTAATCCCGTAAGATAGTTCCTCTCAACCTTGCCGGTCTGCATGCCTGCGGGATAGGCTCCGAGCGGTACTTCCCTTATCAGCCTGTATCCGGTCGTATATACCTTAAATTTCACCGATGACGCCGCGTCCGACAGGTTAAAATCAATGTACAAATCCTGTGTCAGAGGATTTACCGGACACGGCCTTGCAAGCTCCATATCCGGCGTAGCAGTCCCAACCGGAGTTGCAATTTCGGTCTGTGTTATTGTAACGGTTAATGCCGGCGAGGGTTGCGTTGTCTCCGTAAAAGTCTGAGTAAATACCGCATACGTTGATGTGGGTACAGGCGTCCAGGTATAAGTTGCCGTATTAACCGGCGTATCCACAGCAGTATCCTGCGGCGTAACCGTAAATGTATCCGGAGGTGTTGCTGTTGCCGTAAAAGTATCCGTAATGGCCCGCGTGGCCGTTACTGTCGGCGTATCCGTAACAGTCGGCGGCGTTCCCGTGGGCGATACGGTTATTGTAGGTGAAACCGAATTTGTCTGTGTCACGGTCAGCGTAAATGAAGAAGTCGCGGAGAATGTCTGCGTTGCCGTAAATGTGGGCGTATATGTCTTCGAAACTGTGTTTGTTATCGAAGGTGTCGGCGTCATGCTCGCCGTATATGTAAATGTCGGTGTACGTGACAGTGTTGCCGTATTTGTCGGCGTGGTGGTTTTTGTAACCGTTCCCGTAAAAGTCGGCGTCGTTGCGCACGCGGACATCGCGCAGTTTCCGAATGCGCTCGCGTTGTCCCAGTCGTTGCCGTTGCCGTTCCACATGAGAACCCCTGTACGGGTGGCGCCGCAAGTCTCATTATGGTCGATGCCGACATCAAGCCCTATGATACTTCCCGCAGTGCCCGTTACTGAAATGCTTGACCACGGTATGTTAAATTCCGCGGAATAACCTGTGGCTGTCTGGTGTGTCATTGCCGTAACCGTACCTGTCTTTCCATTTTCTTCCCTCAGGATATTTTCATTGTAACGCACACTGAACTGGTAATCATCTGCCGCGTAAGTTGCCGGTTTTGCGTCATTGCCGTCTATATATATTTCCACTGCGTTGTCCTCGTACCAGTTGCCGTTTGCATTGCACAGCGTCGGGTCCGTGACATTGACCCCGATAACAATTCCCGTGGCGTCCCATTTGACCTGAAAAACAGCGTTCACCGCCCCCTGTGTCCCCTCGACAACCCGTGTAACGGATGTCCATGTCCCGCTCTGCCATATGGCATCATTCAGGTTTCCGTCAAGGGTGAAACCCGACCTGTCAAAGCAGGCGGCATTTACCACACCCGGCGTGGGTATAGGGGTTGAAGTAAATGTCTGTGTTATGGTGGCCGTCACGGTGCGTGTCGGCGGCGTGCCCGTAACGGTCGCGGAAGGTGTAACTGTGCCGGTAGGCGTAAATGTAAAAGTTGGCGTCTGGGCCGTGCCAAGGAAACCGGCCATTGCATATATTATGGCGCCCTGCCAGTTTATGGCAACTTCATTTGATGAATATGACCATACGGAATCAGCCCAGTAATCGGCTTCCGGGAGCCCTGTCGGGGTAAGTTGCAGCACAGTATCGTCTGCATTGGTCCCGGGCGATCCGCCGACCATGTATCCGGGATAAGGATTTGTAATGCCGTCTGATTCCGACGGCCTGTGATGGGGGTGCATGGGCGGATTTATCCCTATTTGTGTTACAAACGACCTGTCCCACATGTTCCTGCCGAGCAAATATCCAATTGCGTCAAGGGCTGTATTCAAATAATTGGTGTTGGGCGATATCTGATTTGCAATCTGAAGCATCATTGCCTGCCTTGCCTCGCCGCCGTTACATCCCCAGTAATAATTGGCTCCAAGGGTCCTGCCGTAAGCATTGCCGTTTCTTGTCGTCACAATACCGTTAGCCGTTGTTACTATATTGTTCTGCACGTTTGTGAGAAGCGTCGAGTTCCTTCCCGCACCGGTTGCCATTACATATGAATACATGGCCAGATTTTTATCGTTGGACCAGTCAAAATCAGCATCCACATAATTGGGTGCGTAGGAATTTATCCTTGTTTCCGCGTCGGTAAGGCATGCAGCCAGCCCGGTTGTTATCCACATTTCGACAGCCGCCCATGCGCGGCCCTCATTTGGATCGCTCCCGGAATAATCACCGGTTGTGCAGCCAGTAAGGTTTGCCGTTGTATTGGTCGCATTTTTAGTCAGGTATGCGTAAGATGCTTTCGCGGCGTTAAGGCAGGCATTGGAATATGTCACATCATACGGCTGAAAATTCCTCGCGGCCATGGCCATCATGGCGCAGAAGGTAGCCGTCTCCACTGTTCCCACATTTCCCGAACCCCAAAAATATCTTGTTCCGGTGTCATTTTGCGGCTGTTCAAAAGCGTCAAATCCGGTTTCACTAACCTTGTCATAAACCGCCCCGTCCGAGCGCTGCATTGTAAGCAGCCAGTCCGTCTCCCATTTAATCTCTTCCAGAAATTCCGGATATCCATTTGCCGTAACCGGCAGGCCGTATGTAAGAAGGTTTATTTTCGCGCTGAACTGTTCCCATGCCATAAAAAGCATTCCGAGGGTTATGCCGGCGTTAACGGTGTATTTATTGTAATCCCCGGCGTCGTGCCAACCGCTCTCGGAAGGAACTATTGTTCCTGCTCCTCCAACCTTGCTGTTATTTGCGTCGCCGGTATGACATGCGGGGTGTGAAAAAGTATTGCCGCCATATGTTTCCGATACGGCCGTACCGCAGCGCGCCAGGTACAGGGCCTTGAAAATTGGTATAAACGAAGCGTTATATACGTCCGGGGCAATGGTAAAATTAACCGATGTGCCTATCCCGGCAACATTTAGATAATAAGTACCCGTTGTTGTGAGCGTTGAAAAATCCGCGGTATAAAGGTTGTTTTCCCCTGTTCCTGAATCCGTATTTGGCCCGCTGACTGTGCCCGAAAAAGCCGTGGAACCGTTCGATACGTTTATGACCGTAAAAGCGGAACATGTCCCGCTTATAGTCGCGTGTTTGTCATTATTTGGAAGAAAACCTATGGAGTTTAAACGCACATTTGTGCTCACGGCAAATGCCATTGCGGCGCTTATAAAAAAAAGCATGATAAATACCGTTCTTTTCTTCATCGGCAGAATCTCCATAGTCTCTATTTTTAAGCAAAGTTAAACGGTTAATTATTTATATTATATTATGACAATATAAGCAAGAAAAAGTTGTGTCGGGCGCAATGCGGTTTTAATGTGAAAAAAAAGGGGGTTAAAAAGATTTAATATTTTTTTTATCCGGCGACTGTAAAAAGTATAAAATATCTGTTTTTTCGGCTTTTAATACACCACCAGCAATTCGCTTATCTTTGAATATTTCACACCGGCAGATGTGTTGAATTCCAGGACATAATAATAAAGCCCCTTTGAAAGCGAATTAAAATAATACCTTGTCACGGTTTTATCATTCACAACCCCGGCCGCCGCGTTCCCCAGGCTCACTCTTCTTACAAGCCGGAATGATACCGTGTATATTTTAAATTCCACATTCGTACTGTCCGCGCCCGCGGTGAAGACCACATGCAGATCGTCTTTTTCCGGGTCAACCGGATTCGGGTAAATCCCCGGCGCGGCAGGCGTTGAGGTTTCCGTGGGCTGAACAGTTACGGTCGACGAAGGGACAGGTGTCGGCGTATCCGTATAGGAAGGCTGAACCGTCTGACTTTGTGTCAAAGTCGGGGTAACCGTAAAAGTCTGCGTTTTTGTAGCCGTNNTGAATGTGGCTCCCGGCGGCGGGTTTGTGGATGTAGCTGTTATTGTGGCCGTAGGGGTCCGTGTATAAGTTACTGTAAGTGTGGCGCTGAATGACGGCGTGGCGGTGATAGTCGCGGTTGCGGTTGATGTCGCGGTATAAGTCAGTGTGTATGTCAGCGTTGACGTGAAAGTATTCGTTATTGTAGGCGTGGCCGTGGGGGTAAATGTGTATGTCGAGCCCGGCGGCGGGTTTGTGGCCGTCATTGTTATTGTAGGTGTCGGGGGCGTTGTGGAAGTTGTAGTAAAAGTAAATGTCGGCGTATCAGTCCCTGTAAATGTCGGAGTATGCGTCACTGTTTTTGTATATGTGTTTGTGGCTGTAAGGGTATATGTTGGCGTGCCGGACAGCGTATAAGTAAAGGTTGGCGTCGGCGTGTATGTCGGCGTATACGTCCCTGTAAAAGTGGATGTCTTCGTTGGAGTGATAGTCGCCGTATCTGTCAATGTTATTGTCCATGTCGGCGTAGCGGTGCGCGTCATTGTCGGGGTTGACGTTTTTGTAAAGGTTGAGGTTGACTGCAGTATTGTCGATGTGACAGTTGGCGTGGGACCGTATTTTAGTTTCACATAAGCCAGCGCTCCGACTATTCCGGCATTGTAATCAATGCCCCCTTCTGTCTGTGAATATTTGCCTATATTATCCACAAAGCTTCCGCATGCGTTCTGCGGCCCTCCGGGCAAAGAACCTATAAGTGTATGGAGATATGCGACGCTTCCCGGCGTTGTGCTTTCCGTTAAAAAATCATTGTCCCCTGTGGTTGTTTTTCCAAAGGCCGCCCTTTGATGCGGGTGCAAGACCCATCCCGCGGCAGGATAATCAGGATTCGTGTATCCAATCAGGAAAGATTCGCCCTGCGCCGCACCCGGCCCAGGCATAGAGCCGTCCGAAGTTATGGGGCCGTGCGTGCCGAGAATAAAATCAACGCTGTTTTTGCACATCGAAAGGGCGTTCGCATCGCCGCCTGAAGTGACGGCATCCAAAAAGGCCCCCATGAGCGCCATGTTGCCGGTGTAACGCAGGTTGCCCCAGTTGTTCACGGTCGCATATTTCCCGATACCGCATGTTGTCATTTTGCCCTCATAAGATGAAACCTCGGACTGAAGTTTTGTCAGATATGCCGCCGTTCCTGTTAATTTATAAAGTTCAAGATCCGCGGCCGGTTCGCAGTTGTTCCAGCAAAGAACCCAGTTGGTGGGCATTGAATAATCGCCGTTGGTTGCAAACGTCTCGGCGTCCGCAAGGTATGATGCCGTTCCTGTAGCGCGGTACAGTTCTATCGCCCCCCATGCCATGTGGCCCGCCCAGTGGGACGCGTTGTAAAAACCTCCGGGCGCGGACAGGGCTCCGGGATTCGTCTTTCCCACATTATAATAATTTATCGCCGCGGCCAGGCACTGTGCGGCGTATGCCGAATTATACGTTTTGTAAGCAACGGACATCAGGGCAAGCGCCGCCGCCGCAGTTCCGCATACATTTGAGCCGCCCGAAGTTATGGAAAATACCGGCCTTGGATTTCCGCCTTCGGCCGCGGAATATGCGGTGGACTGATAATCCGGCGTTACAAAATGCGTGTGATCCGCGGTTCCATCGCCAACCTGATAATAAACCGTCCCCGACTTATAGGCTTTTAAAAGATAATCTGTATGTATCTTTACTTCGTCGAGAATGTCGGGTATCCCGTTTGGCGGCGGAGCTGAATAATCCTGTGAATACCTGTCCTCATAAGCCGACGGAAAATAAATATACGCCAGCAACAGCAGGGCAGCCGCGTATGAATTTGTCTGGCCGAATTTTACGTGGTCGCCGCAATCGTGCCATCCCCCGGTCAGGTCTATCCCGTTTACCTGGCCGTCTTGCAGGTGGCATGCGCCGTGTATCCATGACTTGGTATCGCCGCAGCGCTGGGCGCCGTAATAATATATGGATTTATAAAGGGCGTCCGCATAGTCCTGCGCCGCGTATATCCACGAAAAAGAAAATATCATTAATATGGAAATTGCCGCTGTTTTTATGAATGCCGCTTTGTATCCCGAAGTATTGATATATTTCACCGGCTTTCAGATCAAATTTTAAATATAACAATATTATTAAACGTTTAGACACTTTACACAATGTTTTGTTGTGGCAAAACAGAAGATAGGTTTTATCATATGAAACTTTCAGCGTCTGCCTTTGTTAACAACCCTGAATATTACTCTTTGTAAAAATCCGCCAGAACATAGCACAACGGCGCGTTCCAGTTTATGGCCACTTCATTGCCGGCGTAGGACTGCCTGCTGTCGGCGTAACATTTCATGGGCGGCGTGTCAAACGACAGCCCCTGCAGTACGGAATCATTTTTCCCGCTGTTGGGGCCGCCCACAATATATCCCGGCCACGGCTCTTCCCCGCCGTATGACGCGGAGGGCCTGTGGTGGATATTCATGGGATATTCGGAACCCAGCCCTGTCACAAAACTGATATTAAACGGATTCCTTCCAAACACATAATGAAGCGCTTCAGCCGCGCCCTGTATATACGAAGGATCTTTGCATATATCCGAAGCGGCCAGGAGATTAATCGCGTAATTAAGGACTATATTATTTGAACCCCAGATATAATCATCGCTTTTCATCATGAGCCTGTAGCCGCTCTGCTTTATACGCGCCAAAAGCACATCGGCGTGCCTTCTTAAATCACCCGTCATTTTTTCAACAAGCTCCGGCGACCGCCCTTTCTGCGTACTGTAAAGGTATGAAATAACAGCCGCGGGCCTCACTTCCCTCCACCACGCCGCGGAATCTATCTCCGGGTCGGTGTTCATATAGGCCTCGACATTTTTTTCATAATCCGCATCCCCGGTGGTGTTAAAAAGCTCGACCGCCGCCCAGGTCCTTTCATCCGTATCCTTGTCATCACTGTACTGCCCCGTCCTGGCTCCGTCCGGGTTTTTAAATCCTCCCGGCGGCAGTATGGAAGGGTTTGCGGATAAAAAGCCGTACGCCCTTTCGGAGCATTCAAGTGTGCGCTTTGAAAATTCCGCGTCATAAGGGGCGTAAACCCTTGAGGCTATCGCCATTACGGCCGCGAAATCCGCCGTGGCGCAGGTGGAAATATCAAAAACAAACTCCTGGCTTAAATCCTTTTCCGGCATTATAAAACCCGGGAAAACAAGCGGCGTCACCTTATGATAAACGGCTCCGTCCTCCCTCTGCATTTTCAGCATCCAGTCAAGGTTCCATTTTATTTCCTCGAGTATATCGGGATATTTCACGTTTTTATAAGGGAAGGACATGGAATACTTTACAAGTTTTGCCTTGTACCTTTCGAACATATATAGGAGTGTCGCCGTCGAAAGTCCGCTGTTGACCACATACCTGCCGTAATCCCCGGCGTCGTGCCAGCCGCCGGAAACATCGCGTGTTTCCGCCGCCCCCCTGCCCGTGGATGGATGGTAAAGGGCGGGTTTTGTGTGGCAGGCGTCATGTGAAAATGGTCCGTCGCTCACGGCAGTGCCGCAACGGGCCAGGTAAAAAGCTTTAAGGGTTTTATCCAGAGCCGTGTTATAGACATCATTGCTTATTGTAAAAGGATATGATTTAAACTGCCTGTCAACCTCTATGTAATATTTCCCTTCGCCGGTAAAACCGGTAAAATCCGCAATATAACAGTTATCACCGGAATCGGCGTCCTTTATGGGGTCCTTGAGCTCGCCGGTAAATACCTGTTTATCGTCTGATGCCCTTAAGACCCTGAAATACTGTGCCTTATCCATTGCGATAACGGCAAATTTATTATCCATGGGCCTGTAGCCGAGCTGGTCCACCTTTATTTCTTCATCAACCGCAAAAACGGACGACCACGCGAACAAAAGGACAAATATCAAAACAATTTTTTCCACGGCAGCTCCCTTTTAAAAATGATATTATCACGCCATAATATACAACATTCTAACGGATAAAGATATTTACAGTTGCGGGAAAAATTCAAAAGTCAAAAGGCAAAACCAATAATTACAATTATTAAGCCGGAAATTAACGCGATTGGACGTGAAAACAAAAACACATTAATGCCATTAATTTACCGGCTTTAAGTTGCAATTCTTGGTTTTAACTTATAAGTTTTTAATTTAAGTCAATAAAACAAAAAAGCCCCNNGGGGCTTTTTTGTTTTATTGACTGCTTCCTATTGTCCCAGCCATTTTTTAATCTGCGCATCGTCCGGGTTGAGCCTGATGTAATACATAAGGTACTGTTTTGCGTGCGCCATATCCTTCATGTAGTAATAGCAGAAACCTATTTTCTTGTAAATCCCCGCGTTCTTCGGGTCAGCCTTCAGTGCCCCGGCATAATATTTCAGGGCATAGGCATAATTTCCTTTTTTCTGATAGTAATCTCCGTACTGCTCATATTTGGAGCCGCCCGCGCTTGCCGAAGAAGCCGCCGCAGATCCATTCCCGCCGAAGGCGAAATTAAGCCCGGCCGAGAGATAAAGCCCGGAAATATTAAGTTCAGTCATGGTGCTGAAAGGCGCCGTGGCGAAAACACCCGCCTGTGAACCCGCGCCCGGCGAAACAGATACCGGCCCGGCAATTCTGTAGCCGATTCCGGCCCCGACTCCGACCGAGTCGTTAAACATATACACAGCTCCGGCTTCAATATTTCCGCCGAAGAACGAATCCTTAAAATCAATATCAGAATAATAATTATTCGCGTTAACGCTGGAACCTATAACAGTGTTATCAGGATTTGCGTACATCTCCCAGAAACTGTCATAATGGAAGAACATACCGAGATCCGCGCCTACATACGGAAAAAATCCTTTTCCGCCGCTCCTGCCTATATAATACCTTCCGCCGACGCCGAAGTATCCTACGTTGAGAGCCACATGCGACGTGTAAGCGTCAACGCCGTCTATCTGAACCGTATCAGTGGATTCAGTATATAAAAAATCAGTCCTTAAACTTAAAGCAAAATTTGGATTTAAAAAGAACTGAATGTTGCCCGACATCAGCGACATCTGGCTGAGCGTTGAACCCTGAACCTGGGAAGAATCGTCCATTATGGCATAGCCGCCATATGTGGCACCCTGGCCAAATGCCAGTGAAAATGCGTTGGTTAAATTAGCATTAAGTACTGTTGGAGATATCATTGCGGTGCCGCCGCGGAGTTCAATCATGATTTCGGCGTTTAAAACAGCCGTTAATGAAAGTGAAAGCAATAACATAGATACAAGAATAACTGAAAACTTTTTATGCATACCCGAACCTCCTGAGATATTAAAAGGCCTTAATGCTAAAAATTTTAACACAAAGAAAAAATATGTCAATATTTTTTACCATAAACCGTATTTCATCTGCCGCCTTTTCGTCCGTCCCCCCTGCCAAATCCGGTTGATTGCGGTACAATAACCGCTTTTTGCCTTTCTTTCCCGCCCTGGCTTTTTTCCACAAAAACATGCTTCCCGGTAAACGGGTCGGTTTCAGTATAATACATAACCCCCGACCATGTCCCCGGTGTGGGGGTAAAAATCTGCACCTGCTCGGGGTGTGCCTTTAGGTCCGCGTTTATGAACTGTTTGAGCCTTCCCATGTCGGTTTCCGTGCAACCCGGATGGGCCGCTATAATATAGTAGGTCAAAAACTGGTTGAGGTTGTTTTCTTTGCTGATTATAAAGAACTGCTCCCTGAACTTTTTCAGGGAGGCAGTGCCAGGTTTGCCCATTAGCGACAGCACTCCCGGCTCGGAATGTTCCGGTGCGAGTTTTATCTGCCCGGAAACGTGGTTTACCGCCAGTTCTTTCAGGAACTTCTCCCCGCTTTTTTTGTCGTCCATTATCATGTCATATCTTATGCCTGAGCCAATGAAAACTTTTTTAACACCTTTTATTGAACTGAGTTTTTTCAGCATCTCTATTTCAGCGGCGTGGTCATGCTCAAGATTTTCGCAGACTTCCGGATAAATACACCGTTTGTTCATGCAGTGTCCGTTTTTAACCTTCGCGCACCCCATCCTGAACATATTGGCGGTCGGGCCGCCTGCGTCGAATATATACCCCTTGAATCCCGGGAGTTTTGTCAGCCTTTCCCCCTCCCTGACTATGGAAGAAATACTCCGGCTTGTGACCACCCTTCCCTGGTGCGAGGTTATCGCGCAAAAATTACACTCCCCAAAACATCCCCTGTGCGTTGTTATGGAAAATTTTACGGTTTCCAGCGCCTTTATGGAACCCATGCTCTTATAATATGGATGGGCGTCATATTCATAAGGGAGCTCAAAAACCGCGTCCAGTTCCGCCTCTGTCATCACCGGTTCCGGAGGATTCTGCACGAGCCAGCGCGTGTCCTGTTTCTGCGCGAGCCCCTTTGCCGTGGCCGCGTCGTTGTTGTTGTAAAAAAGTTTGAACGATTCAATGAATTTCAACTTGTCCTTAATAATGTCGTTAAATGACGGCAGTTCAATGTATCTTTCGGGTTTTTCCTTTGCTATGTAACACAGCCCCTTAATATCCTCAATCAGCGCAGTGCCGGGTTTCGCTGTTGCTTTTGCAATTTCCACAACGGCCTTTTCACCCATTCCGTATATAAGATAATCCGCCTTCGCGTCAAAAAGAATTGATTTTCTTATGCCGTCCTGCCAGTAATCGTAATGGGCCATCCTGCGCAGGGATGCCTCAAGGCCGCCGAGAACTATGGGAGCGGTATTTTTAAACTGCTGTTTTATGAGGTTGGAATATGCGATAACAGCCCTGTTGGGCCTTTTTGTATTTTCCCCGCCCGGCGTAAAATCGTCGCTGCGGCGAGGTTTTTTCACAGCGGTGTAATTTGACACCATGGAATCCACGCATCCGCCGGAAACCCCCCAGAACAGTTTCGGTTCGCCGAGCCTTGCTATGTCGGAATCCTTCCCGGCGATTATGGAAGGCTGTGCGATTATGCCGGTTTTAAATCCGGCTTCCATAAGGACACGCCCGATGACAGACACGCCAACGTACGGGCTGTCGATATATGCGTCGCCTGTGACAAGGATGACATCGCACTGCGTCCATCCGAGTTTTTGCATCTCCTCGCGGGTCGTGGGTAAAAACATGATACCTCGTGTTTTGTTTTTTTTAGGCGGGTTTATTATAGCACAGAAATACAAAACAATAGAGCCATGATGCTTTAGCCGCAACAAGCGGCGGCTCCACAAAATATTTTTACACCTGTTTCTTGCGGGCCTCTATCATTTTTCTTATCTCCCTTTTCATCACTTTTCCCGTGGAATTCTTCGGCAGTTCCTTCCAGAATTCAACCCTGTGCGGCACCTTGTAATTGGCTATATGTTCCCTGCAGAATTTCCTTACTACATGCTCGTCCGCGGCGGCGCCTTCCTTTAATACAACAATCGCCACGGGTATTTCACCGTGCATTTCATCCTTTTCACCAACAACATTCGCCTCCGCAACGGCCGGGTGCCTGCAGATAACTTCCTCGACTTCCCGGGGATAAACATTCATGCCGTTTACAATTATCATGTCTTTTTTCCTGTCGAGTATATAAATATATCCGTCTTCATCCTTTTTGCCTATATCTCCGGTATAAAGCCATCCATCCTTTAGAACGCTTGCAGTTGCTCCCGGGTTGTTATAATATCCCAGCATTACATTGTCGCCTTTGACCGTGAGCTCACCGGTTCCCCCCGCGGCGAGTTCACCGCCGTCATCGTCTCTTATAACTATCTGAACGTTGTTGATCGCGGGGCCAATCGATCCGGGTATCCTTTTGCCGAGAAGCGGGTTTAAGGCGCAGATTGGGGAAGCCTCCGACAGTCCATAGCCTTCTATAAGAGGCTTTCCAAATTTTGCCTCGAATCTCTTTATGGATTCCACCGGTATCGAAGCCCCTCCCGATATGCATATCCTCATACTGTTTAACAGGAGCACATAAAAAGGTATGGTTTTTTCCGCCATTAATATATATATCTGCGGGATGGCAACAAAAACAGAGACCCTGTGTAACAGCATATTTTTTATGACTTTTGTAAACGGCTGTATCGATCTTAATATAACAATCTTGCACCTGCAAAAAAGCGGCACTATTACATTTGCCATAAAACTAAAGGAATGGAACATGGGCAGAAAGCACATAAAAACATCCTTTTCTATCACCGCTATAACATCTTTTGAATTTTCCACGTCGGACACAAGGCATTTGTGCGAAAGCATCGCCCCTTTGGGATGCCCGGTTGTGCCTGATGTGTATACAATCGCCGCCAGGTCATCAATACTGATAACCACATCCGCCGCAGAAAGCCCGGAAAAAAGCGAGAAGTAATCACGGCCGTTTACCCCTTCCACAGGCGATGTCAGAATAATATCTTTTAAAGACGCCGGGCTTTTTGAATAAATTTCCCTTACCGCCGGTGAAAATTCGCCGGAAGTTACCAGTGTCTTTACGCCGCAGTCCGCTATAATATATTCTATCTCTTCCGGCTTCAGGAAAGAATTGACCGGCACTATCACCGCCCCCCTGGAAGCAACGGCAAAGTAGGTTTCTATGAATTCAACGGAGTTGTTAAGCAGCACCGCGACTTTATCGCCTTTTTTTATGCCCATGGCGTCAAAGCCGGAGCCAAGGCGTCTGATTCTTTCGTAAAACTGTGAAAAAGTAATCTTTCTGCCTTCACATACAAGAAATGTTTTTTGTGGAGATAACAGCGCCGAGTTCGCAACGACCTGCAAAAGGTTCATTTGAGTTTCCTTTCGGTTTCATAATGGTATTTAAGTCTTAAACTTTTTACCTCTTTTTAGCTTTTGTTTTATCCATTCTTTCCTTTATCTTGGCCACAAGCTGTTCTTTCTCGTCGACTGTCAGATTGTTCCACCAGTCCGTGGCTTTCTGCCTTATCGCGTCTTTTTTAGAATCCGGTATGGCATGGTAATTCTGGTCCGCGCTCATAATAAGATTTTCCTGTATATCATAGGCAAGCCCCAGCCACCAGTATTCGGCCCTTTCCACGGCTTTTTGTTTCTGCGAATAGTCAAGGGCGTTCCACCACATCTCAAGGCCGTCGAGTATCTGCTCCCTGTCGCGTTCGGAAAAAGCGAGCCACTTTTCCTGGAATTTTATTATCATTTCACTGCGGTCGGAATCAGAAAGGGAAAACCACCAGTCTTTGACATTGCCCACGACGGCGTTCTTTTCATCAGGGGTAAAAGAATCCCATTTTTCCTTGGTGCGGCTGATTATACGTTCCTTTTCAGACGGCCTTAAGCCCTCCCACCAGTCTTTCATGGTATCCACAAATTTTGCCTTGTCATCAGTGGACATATGCGCCCATTTGTCCTTCAGGTTCCCCAGTGTATTCTGTTTCTGGCTGTCGGCCATATAACCCCAGATAAGCGCCAGTGAATCATACGTCAGCATTGACTGGCTCTGTCTGGGCGCAAGTTCCATCTGCGGAGGCCCGGCAAAGATACTTGCCGCCACGGCAATCATTATAAGTATGATAAAATTTCTTTTCATCCTGGTTTCTCCCGGAATAAATTTCTTTTTTATTTACGGTTTGTTAACCGTGAATTGGATTCCATCCAGCCCGCATAACTTTTTTATTACCTCTTTACCCGTCATCAATCCGCTCGGGAGCCCGCCGCCGGGCATAACCCACTGTCCTATCATATAAAAATCCTTCAGCCCGGGAAGCGTATCCGGTATTTTTGTAAGCATGGTTTTGGGAGTCATCAGCCAGCCTTCAAACGACCCCATCCAGTTGCCTGTATACCTTTCATAGGTTGCGGGCGTGGCCACATCCGTAACCTCAACGCTTTTACCGAAGCCGGGAAATTTCTTATCCACAGTCTCAATAACCTCTGCGGCTATTCTCTTTTTTTCCTCATCATATTTCTTTTTGTCATTTACCCTTAATTTTGTCCAGTATTCAAAATCTCCGGCAAGATATGTTGTAAGCGCGGTGCATCCCTCCGGCGCCATTGTTTTGTCAAAAGCGTAAATTCTCAGGGACATTCTGTCGTTAACCCCGTCTCCGGCTGTTATGGGCTTATCCAGCGGAAAATCTATCGACTGCGGCCTGCCCGCAAAATCCATCGCGGCTCCCATTGATACCTGCATGATTGACGGGAACCTCCTGAACGAAGAGTATATCCTGTCGATCTTTTTATCCTTAAATTTCCCCTCAAGCATATCATAAATGGTTTTATGTCCGTCCGCGGCTGAAATAACGGTGTCGGCTTTTATGACGCCTCCGTTATTCAATTTCACTCCTGCCGCCCTGCCATCCTCCACGATTATTTTGTCAACAGCCGAGTTGTAAAAGACTTCACCGCCCAACTGCAGGTATCTCTCCTCAATGGAATTAATGAACTCAAGCGAGCCTCCCACCGGATATCCCGCGTTCCTTTCGTGCATCCACGCAAGGGTAAAAACCAGCCCGAGCGCCGTGAATTCCTCTATATTGCCGAATATTTTCCCCATGGCCAGGGATAAAAACGGGTTTTTAAACCTCTTTTTGAATTTTCTTACGTCCATCACGGCATATTTTATCATTGATATGAGCGCCGGGATAATTTTAAGGAAACCTGAAGCTTTTTCAAAAATACCGGTTTCAGCCGCGCCCGGATGCATTTCCGAGAATTTTTTTATATCAGCGGTAAATTTTTTGATTTCCCTGCCGTCCTCCGGCGCCACCCTGAGCATTTCTTTTTCAAGTTTGTCGGCATTTTCATATACCGTAAAACTGCCGCCCTTTCCGTCCTCGATGACCATAAATATATCATGGTCTATAATCATCTTTCCCTGGACGGCGCCGAGCTCTTCCCACCCCTGCCTCATCGGGTCGTTGCCGGGCCTTGAACCGACGAGCCAGTGGATACATCCGTCAAAAGTGTACCCTTTTCTCTGCCATGCCGTGCACAGCCCCCCGGGTTTGTTGTGCATTTCAACTATGGTGGTTTTGTATCCGTTCATTCTCGCGTAACAACCCGCGGACAGCCCCGCTATCCCCGCGCCTATTATTACTATGGATTTTTCCACGGTATCGCCTCCCGGATTCATGAAAGCCTTCCCTTTTCACCGTTTTTTTCTTTTCCGCCGAAAAATTTCTGCAGGCTTAAAATATCGACTGCTGTTTTCATGTCGTCCGGCATATCGGATACTATTTCAATTTTTTTACCCAGCCTGAAATGAAAAAAAGAGACCTTACCCGCATGAAGCGGCAGCCTTGTCATGGGAGGCTGGACAACCGGCGGGACATAATTCCTCCCTTTTACCGGCACTTTTTCCTTCTTTGAAACCCCTTCCCTTTTTGCCCTGCCAATAGCCTCTCTCCTGTTATAAAGCGGGTCGGGGTCAAGGGGGTTTCCTATGGCGGCAAGATGCACCCTTATCTGGTGGGTCCTGCCTGTTTTGGGTTTTACCTCAAGAAGTGAATAATCCTTGAATTCCTCCATCACCTTATAATTTGTGACCGAGCGTTTGCCGCTCCTGGCGTCTATGGTCATAAGCCCTTTTTTCTTTTTCAGAGGGGATAATCCAAGATTAATGGTGCCGATTTTTTCCCTGAGCATACCCTTTACAATGGCAAAATAGGTTTTTTCAACCTCTCCGGCTTCCCATTTCATGGAAAGGTCTCTGTGCGCCTCCGGGTTTTTGGCAAATATTACGATGCCGCTGGTGTCCTTATCGAGCCGGTGGACCACGTAAACCCTGCCGTATTTTTCATTCAGGGCGTCGTAAAGGTTTTCCTTTGATTTATCAAACCTGTCGGGTATTACAAGCATCCCGGAGGGTTTGTTAACGGCGATAAAATCATCGTCCTCATAAAGTATCATTCCTTCAGGGTTCATAAGGCTCCTTTTTGTTTATTTATTCAATTTCCGCTTTCGCTTTGCCGTCAAATGGATTTGTCCTGACGGCAAGCGAGTATAGATACGGGTACTGTTTCTTCAGATGTTCCATGTATTTTATCCATTCAACCACTATGAGCGCGTATGCCCTCTGTATATCCCCTGAAATATGCGACTGGTATGGCTTATTCAGGTTTTTTTTGGATTCAAACACCTCGCCTCATTGGACGCCTGCCTTTTTTTTTCCATTGTCTGGAAAAATAATACCCCCAATAAGGTTCCCGAAATAAGAGCCTATTATTGCCCCCGCAATGGAGCCGGCTATCATTTCCTCTCCGTATTTATCCGGCGAATTTCCGCCCATCATGTAGCCGGCATAACCGCCCGCGGCCATGGCTGCAGCTCCAAAGCCTACCATTAAAACTTTTGTCCCGTCATTGAAATTGTTTTCCTTCATGTAGTCGGGGCTTATAGGACCGAATGCCACGGCGGCTGTCACACCGCCCAGTAGCGTTCCGGCAAAAGCCGTAAGCAGCGCAATCCCGCTTTTTTCAACCTTTGGAAAAAACTGGCTGTAGGCGTATCCCGCCATATTTTCCGACATTATATCGGACCTGCAGGCAAGGTATGTGCCTGCGAACATCCCGGACAATTCCAGCAAATCAAGGGCCTTGTTATGCGGCACGGTAGGTTCGTCGTTGAAAAACCGGCTCTCATCCTGCCCGCCGGACTGCGGCGCGGTTGAAGCAGAATCCGCATTGAGCCGCGGTAAAAGCGCGGCAAATAAAAGGACGGCTGTAATCGTACGGTAAAATAATATTTTCATTCATGCCTCACTTGTATTCTTATATAAAAAAAGGCGGCATATTAAGCCGCCTTTTTTGCTGATTTTTACAGCGCAAAAACAATAAGCATCGGTTTTTTCGTCAGTCGAACATGCCGCCGTTGCGGATGATTGCCTTTGATTTGCCGTTCAAATAATCCGCGCCGACAACCGTTCCGTTAGGCTGCCCGACCGGCAAAAACTCGGTAATACACGCGTTTGGATATTTATATCCCTCAAAATAATCCGTTATAACGGCCTTAATTTTGTCATCCGGCCTTATTATCATCGGTGTTTTAAAGGTTATTTCCTGCCAGTTCGTCGTGTCATAAAGCCTTATATTGCAAAACGGCCTGTTATTGTGGTAAATTTTCATGGTCCTTACCCTGTCGTTATTAAACCAGTCGTCGTGCGATTTATTATATCCGTTTATTATTTTTAACCCCGTTATTTTTACGGAATTCACCCCGCCCTCCTGCATGGCGGCAAAATAAACCGGATCAAAATGGAGTGTCAGGCTTTCGCCTATCCCGTTGTCGCCTTTTCTGGTGACCCAGGCGGTGTATGCGTTCAAATCCTCGGTGTTGTCAGGTGCGTGCTGTTTTTTCATCTGAGAAGAACTCGATACCGTCCAGTCCATATACCGTTTCAGGGAATCGGTTTCGCCGAGTTCCCCTGTTTTCTTATCCATTACGCGCAGGTCATTCGTCAACGGAACTGCCAGATATTCCGGAAACGCGTGAACTGCTTTTTTTGCAGATCCGGCGTTCGCCCCCTTCACGGAAGCCCCCTGCTGCGGTGATACTCCGCCGCTGCCTGAATCCGAATTAAACATTATATTTGCGTCTTCTTTGCCCTCGGGCGCGGCATTAATGCTGTTTGTCGCGGATTGATTATCAGTGCCTGAAGCCTGGGGCGTCACCTGCTGTGCCCCATTATCCTCTCCCGGCAGGGTCAAATTAGCATCCGCTGATATGGAACCATTTGCGTCCCCGGGAAGCGAAGCATTTGCGTCAGCCGAAAGTGAGGCGTTAGCTCCAGCCTGCTGGGCCGGATTCGCATCGGCAGGTTGTGCAGGGTTTACGTCAGCAGGCGCCGCGCCGTTTGCACCGGGAAGAGAATTTGCGTCCGGCAGAGACGAATTAGCGTCTGCCTGCACAGCGCTTGAATCAGCAGGCAGTGCCGGTGCAGCGTTCGAATCAGCAGGCAGTGCGGGTGCGGCATTTGAATCATCAGGCAATGCCGGTGCCGCATTCGCATCGGCAGGCAATGCAGGTGCCGCACTTGCATCTGACGGCGAAGGCATTCCCGTATCAGGAAGCATTGCTGCGCCTGGATCCTCAGCTAAAACCACGACAGATAAAATAGTTATAAAAGCAATTGCGATAATTACCGCTCTTTTCATTTTTTCCTCCGTATGACCTGTTATTATTTTATTAATAAATAATCAAATAAACAACACCCGTTAAATCTTTACCCTTATAAAACAAACAGGTATATCATATCACATAATAAAACAACAACAAAATCAATTATAACACGGTTATTTTACCAGTCAATACCATAAAAATAGGCCGTGCCATTTTCCCTGTTCCTTAATTATAGTGCTCTATTTTACTGCTTTAAGCTTTTTATCCTCTTTTATCAGCGCTTTATGGGCTTTTTCACCAGCATAGTGTTTTATCTGGCTTGCAAGCGCTTTGTGGGCTGCTTTACCTTCCAGCCCCGATACGCACCGCAGCCCGGAAGTTCCCTGTGATAGATAACCTGAATTTTTTCCGTTTATCGTGGTCACAAATATTTTATCCCCAATACTCATACAGTCAAAGGGCCAGGAAAAGCAGGTGGAAGGCTTGTATTGCGCCCTTTTAAGGCCGTGTTTTTTGGCCAGCAAATCCAGGACGCAGAGAATGACCCCGCCTTTTACAATTGAAAGCGCGCATGTGTTGTTTTTTCTGTGGCTCAGATAATGGCTGCCGTCATGGTTGCGTTCGTAGAGTTTTTCCGTTAATACCCAGGGATACTTTTTAATGCATTCCTTTTTCCCAGTTTCAAGCAGTTCGGATATTTTATCTTCTTCCTCTTTTGAAAGGTCAACGCTGTAATCCGTGCAGCACGAGCCGTGGTAAACGCCGTTTTTCACCTTTAAACATATCCTCGGATCGCAGGTATAACGGGTTTCAAGGAGGCTCTTTTTATCGAATAATAAATCGCCGTGCTCAAGTATTTTGCCCTCTTTTTCCAGCTTTTTAATATATATACCCAGTTTCCTTTTATTAATAGGGTCATGGATTATTGTTTTCATGTTCCTCCGGTTTTCTGTTTAATCACAACGCGACATTATATTGCAATACTCAGAATTCGCAAGATAAAAATAGCTTTATTTAACTATTTTATACTAAATTAGATTTGTGGGCGCTACCGAAAAACCGCGCAAACATTTCTTGACCCGGAAGTATTCTGTTTAATCATTTTTTTCATTATTTTAAATAAAACTATTTATGCGGCACAATTCCCCTGAATAAAAAATAGAAAATCAGGGTCAATACAAGCGTCAGTATAACGAACAACACAGCTATAAGGCACCCGTTCATTTTCGGTTTTAAAGCCTCAAGGCTCGACAATTCCTTTGACCCCTCTTTTGCTTCTTTCAGCTTCGCGTATAACAAATAATTCATGCTGTGTATAAACGGCAAAATAGCCGCGTCTGCAAGATATATGGCAACCAGTATAAAGGGCATCAAAGGATTTGTTTTGAGGTTTTTCGCCGCTTCAGGGTCTTTCATCACGAAATAAACCGCCGGTGTGGCGCACGCTATTATTACAGGCACCATCACAGCAAACATTGCCAAACCGTATCCAACCACCATCCAAAAATAATGTTTAACCAGCGCAGCGCTCATTCTAAACGGGCTTATGAACCTGTGGTCCTCGACCACCACCGCTATCGGCACAAATCCGTAAATTATGCCGAAATAAAGCCCCGGTATAACCAGAAGCAATGCGCCAAAAATGGTTATAAAAAACTTTACAATACTGTTTATTACAAACTGCCATATTTTCCCCAGAGATGCGGCAAAACTTTCCTTGAATTTTATATCATGCTTATTATACCGCCCGTCCATTGCCGTAATTATTGCCACATTTGACCACAGCGACATGAACAGCCCGGCCAGGGCCATTAATATGATTATTATATTTATAAGCAGATTTTTTGTTGAAGGTATGAATATATTTGCGGCCTGAATCGCAAAACCCGCAAGCATTATCAGGAAAAACAGCTGGTAGTTTTTCGCGGCAAAACCCAGCGCCTCCCCGATTGTGCCCCATATCGGCACCTTTTTTCTTGTCCATTCAGACACAGGCTGTGCTGAAATCGTCTCATTTTCCATATAACACCTCCATTTTTATAAACTGCAATTTTCCCCATGGTTTTAATTTTAACATTAATACAGGCATGGTTCAACGCCAAAAGGGCGGGATATAAACGGTTAAAATTTCCTGATTATCACGAATGGCATTGTCTTCGCAATGGCTGTATTGCCATCCGGCGATTTTGCGGTCAAAGACATATAATAAACACCCTGTGCGAATCCTTTTATGTTCACGTCCGGCACGTTAAAATCCGTTTTATCTGAAAATAATCCCCTGTAATTCCCCTCAAAAACCTTCCTGAACGACACGGAATATATCCTTACCCTGACGCTTGAAGCAATGCCCGTAATATCCGCCCTGAAATTAAGCCCGACGCCCGATGCCGGATACGGGTCGGGATAAATAAGCTCTGTGGATATTTTAAACCCTCCGGCGCCGGGAACGGGCGTGTCCGTTGATGTCGGAGTGCCTGTCATAACCGGCGCGGGAAAAGGCGTGTTTGTTTGTGTGGCTGTAAATGGCGCAGCCGCCGGCGTTTCGGATGAAGTCAGGGTGAATGTCAGGGTTGCGGTAATAGCCGGGGTTGAAGAAATCGTTGCCGATAACGACGGGGCCGTGGTCGGCGGCAGTGTCCACGTTGATGACGGGGTAAAAGTGTATGTCAACGACGGTGTGGCGCTCGCGTTTGTTGTCGGAGATACCGGCGCCGTAGACGACCATGTCGCTGTAAGTTGCGGCGTCAGTGTAATTGTCTGTGTCATTGACGGCGTGTTTATAGCCGTTGTTGTAACTGTGCCCTGCGCAGTGGCGGTTAATGAAGCCGTCTGTGCCGGTGTTGGAGTCCCGGTAATTGTAAGTGTGTCCTGCACCGTAGACGTAGGTGTAAAAGTTGGAGTTGCGGTGCGGGTAATAGACGGCGTAAAAGGCGAAGTGAGCGTGGGTGTGTTTGTTATCGCGGCCGTCGCCGTGCGCGTCGATGTTGCTGTACGGCTATTCGTCGGGGTTGCGGTCGCCGATGGCACGGTGTAAGCCGGCGTAACGGTTGAAGAAGCGCAAACCGGATAATTGATGTCCGCGTCAAAGGCCCCCACATCAAGTGGCGGCTCTTTTCCGTCAACCCTGCATGTGCAGGTTATTGTCACTCCGCGTGCGTGATGAAATTCAAAATTAACGCCTGATGGCCCCGTGACCTGGACATTATCCAGCATAATATTTGTCATAGGCGCTTCAGCCGCGGCCCACATGATGCCCGGGCTCTTTGCCCCGCTTGCCGCGGTTGAAGCTGTAATATTTTTAAGTGTTATATCACTCCAGTAAGGTGTGGTGGCCGTCGGAGTCACCCAGTCATCGGTTGTCGGCGGGAGCGATGACGGGTTTGGATAAAAGCTTGTCAGAAAAAACGGGTAAAGCAATATCCCGGTCATTGTTATATTTGAATATGTGAGATTGGTTATTATGCCGCCGCGGTCGCGCCCGGTCTTCCAGCGCAGGCCGTACTGGGTTCCTGTAAATGTGCAATTGTCCACCAGCAAACCGCTCACCCCGCCCTGCGTATATCCCCCTATTGAGAGTCCGTGTCCGGTGCCGAAAGAACAGTTGCGCACGTTCACGTTGGATGTAGGGTCCGAACCTCCTATCTGTATGAGGTCGTCCCCGTCGCTGATGTAACAATTGTCAATATTTATATCATTCCCCCGCAGGTCTATGCCGTCGGTATTAGGAGACGGCCATGCCGCCGTGATTGAAAGCCCCGATGCGTAAACATTCGACATTGATCCAAGCAGTTGTATGTGGAACTCCGGTGAATCCCGGACTGCGATGCCCGTCAGCGTCACGCCGGTGCAGCCGGAAAAGTATATCATTGCCGGCGGCCTGCTTATTGAATTGTCCGCATTATACGCGGCCCACCACGCCGCGCCCTGCCCGTCAAGCACGCCGGAGCCGGTGATGGAAATGTTTGAAAGATTCTTTCCGTAAATAAAATCGCTGGTATCGGGAAAACTTCCGTAAGGCAGCATCCGCAGGATTGCTCCGGACTCTATTTCAAGATTCAGATTGCTTTTAAGGGTGATGGGCCCGCTTAAAAATATCCCGGCCGGCACCATAACCGTATCGCCGGGGGCAGCCGCGCTTATCGCGGCCTGTATAGCCGCGGCATTGTCGGTGCTTGCGGTCGATGCGTTATAAGGCGCGGAAGTAATGTCTATAACAGCGCCAAAAACCGCCGCGGAAAACAGCAAAAAAACAACTCCCGCAATTACGCGTTTCAAACAATACGCCCCCTGGTTTAAACGTGAAAATTAAAGGACAGTACAAAATTCCAATAACAATAATTATAGCCAAAAGGGTATTTTAAGCAATTAAAAAATAATAATCCCTATTTACCGTATCCCACAGGGTTGTTTATGATTGGTTCCTGCGTCTCTTCCAGCTTCAAAGCCGCGCGCAGTTTTTCAACATCCATTGTGGCGCGCGGGACGGTGGTGAGCCCCGTTGCGGCGCAAAAAAGGTTTATATTTTCCGATATGACGCCTGCGTCAACCGCTGCCCATTTTATTTTTTCGCATTTATCCGTTACATTAAATCTTGTCAGATCCGAAACCATTATTATCACAGCCGCCGCATTTGCAACAGTTGTCTGCGTCATTGCGCAAAGCGGCCTGAAATCCCCGGCCGCAACCGGATTTAAAACATTTTTACCGGGGTCGTAAACATACGTCCCCTCTTTCATTACAACATAAAGGCTGATGTCCTGCACATTGCGGTAAGACGGAGCAGTGCGCATAAATTTTTCCGGGCGATTAATGCCATCCGCGGCCCAGAGAAGGTCTGATAGGTCCTTTAATTCCAGCGGCTTGCCGTTCCATTCGCGAGCCGATGCCCTCATTGATACCGCCTTTGTGAGCGAATATCCCCTGTCCTTATCCGGCGCGTTCAGTTTTATTGGCGCCATGTCCGCGGCAAAAAGCTCGAGGCAAAACAAGAAAATTAAAAACAATACAGCAAAAATAAATCCCGTTTTTTTCATATTACCCCCCCTCCGTTTGATTTTATTTGATATAAAAAAATTACTTTCCAAAATTAACCCCGGCCGCAAGCGCGTAGCCCTCGACCTTTTTCAACAGTTCATACGGATCAATGGGTTTTATGAGATAATCAACCGCGCCCGCATGCATACCCTTTTCCACATCCGTATGGTGGGTTTTGGCGGATACTATAACGACAGGTATGTGTTTAAACCTTTCATCCGCCTTTATTTTCGCGCATGTTTCAAAGCCATTTATCCCGGGCATCATGACATCCATAAGAATAATATCCGGCCTCACCCCGTCCTCAAGCTTCTTCAGGCATTCACATCCCGACGATGCGTTTGTGGTGGTGTGGTTATGCAGTTCAAAAATAACTCCGTTTAGCCTTACTATATCGGCCTCGTCATCAACTACCATTACATGCATTTATGGCTCCTTAAATAATATGAAAAATATTACCAGACAACCAATTATATCATATTATTATCGGTTCGCCGGTCCAAAATATTAAATTTTGGCTGTCGTTCCGGCCAGCCATTGCAATCTCCCCGCTTATCAGCGGTCTATAGTTGACATTAATGTGTCGTTATAACGCTTCCCCGATACCTTTCCCGGCTCAAGCGAAGCGTCGAGAGCCTTCATATCGGCATCATCAGGCTTTATTGAAACCGCGGCTATATTATCTTCCAGGTATTTCCTGCGCTTTGTACCCGGTATGGGAACGATATCATTTCCCTTTGCAAGTATCCAGGCTAACGCAATCTGCGCGGGCGTTGAGTTTTTTGAGGCGGCGATCTCACGCACAATATTCGCGGCTTTCATATTATTATCAAAATTTATCCCCTGATAGCGCGGATCATTGTGACGAAAATCAGTCGCTGGATATTCCTCGGCGCGCTTCGCCCCGCCCGTCAGGAAGCCGCGGCCAAGCGGGGAAAACGGCACAAGCCCGATACCCAGCTCACGCAGAACCGGGATGATGTCATTTTCAAGATTGCGTTCCCACAGGGAATATTCGCTCTGAAGAGCGGTTAATGGATAGACGGCATGCGCTTTGCGTATATTTTTCACCCCCGCCTCTGAGAGTCCGAAAAACCTTACCTTTCCCTGCTTGACAAGTTTGCCCACTGTTCCCGCCACGTCCTCGACAGGAACCGCAGGGTCTATACGGTGTTGGTATAAAATGTCGATATGGCCAGTGTTAAGCCGTTTCAAAGAGCCTTCAACAGCCTCTATTATATGCTCCGGCCTGCTGTCGAGCCCGGCACCGACCTGTTTACCATTTACTATCTTAAAGCCGAATTTTGTGGCAATGATAACCTTATCCCGTATCCCCTTAAAAGCGCGGCCGAGCAGTTCCTCGTTTTTAAAAGGCCCGTATGCCTCGGCAGTATCAAAAAAATTGCATCCGAGTTCAATTGCACGGTGCAAAGTAGCCAAAGATTCCACCTCATCAGCTGGGCCGTATGACTGGCTCATACCCATACAACCAAGGCCGATTGCGGGAACTTCGAGACCCTGGGAGCCAAGCTTGCGTTTGTTTAAAGCCATGACAATACCTCCTGAATAATAATCATCTATCCTTTTTCCAAATACTAAATACTGCAATTTGTAGTCAATTATATACAAATTGTAGTTTCACTGCCCTTGCTGAGAGGCAGCAAGCCGCCTCTCTACGCCCGCTTCACTCAGGGTATTTAAAACCGCCCACAGATAACTTCCGCTGCTTTTTAACCCCGCCTTTTCAAACTCGGACGGTTTTTGTACGGGCCACATCTCATGCGCTTTTTTCAGGTCGTCAAGGTTTATGTTCCATGAACTGCCGTGTATCAGCAGTGTGTTCCCGCTTTTTTTGTACACAAATTTTTTCCCCGTCTTTGTGATTATATCACGCCCCTCAAAATCTTCAACTTTTTTCATGAAACCCTCAAAACCCTCGAAGTCCCCCTGCGACACGCACGGGAAATATATTGCATCGGATTTTGCCTTGTTTTCATTTTTATTTTCCCTGATAACGGACAGAAAAGCATCCCCGTATGCGTTCATCTTTGCATCGCCTATTCCCGAAATGGACAGCATCTCCTGTTTTGTTTCCGGCTGTTTTTTGGCAAGCTGGGAAAGCACGGCATCATTGAATATGACGTACGAAGGCACGTCAAGCTCATCCGCAATGGCCCTTCGCTTTTTCTTAAGCAGGGAAAAAAGGCTGTCGCCTGCGGGCGCCTCATAAACCGGTTTTTCAGGCTCTGCATGCGCCGGCATGTATGACTTTGGTTTTTCAATTGGGCCGGATTTTACTATGTCGCCAAGCTTATGGGGGCCGCATACATCGCACGGCCCCGCGCAATTCTCAACCCGTTCGCCGAAATATGATATGACCGCCCTGTGCCTGCACACGGAAGATTCCGCCAGCCTGAAAAGTTCGACGGTCTTTTGCTGTATTAAGCGCGCCTGCTCCGGGTCCTGGTTATCATTAATAAAACGCTGATAGTTCATGACATCGGCCCAGGAATAAAAAAGTATGCACCGGCTGTCCATGCCGTCACGGCCCGCCCTGCCTATCTCCTGGTAGTAACTTTCTATGGTACGGGGCATGTCGCAGTGGATTACAAACCTGACGTCGGGTTTATTTATACCCATGCCGAAAGCAATAGTTGCCACGATAACGTCCACATTGCCGCGGATGAACTCCTCCTGATTATGTTTTCTCTCGTTATTGGTCATGCCGGCGTGGTAAGCCGCCGCCGATATTTTTTTAGAACGCAGAAAAGCCACCATGCCATCCACGTTGCGCCTGGACCAGCAGTATATGATGCCGCTTTGTTCCTTATTCTGGCGGATGAATTTAAGTATGGTATCACGCATGTTCACACCCGCGCCTTTTTTCTGGAAAGTAAGCAAAAGGTTTGGGCGGTAAAATGAACCACGGTATATCTCGGGCGACTTCATTCCCAACTGCTGGCAGATATCGTCCATGACCTGTTTCGTGGCCGTGGCGGTTAAGGCGAGCACCGGGATATTTCCGAGTTGTGATTTTAACCCTTTTAACTTCCTGTAAGCGGGCCTGAAATCATGACCCCACTGGCTGATGCAGTGTGCCTCATCCACAACCACAAGGCTGATATTACACGACCGGATATAATTATGAAGCGACCCTTCCAGAGCCTCGGGGGCGAGGTAAACAAGTTCATATTTCCCCGCACGGAGGTTTTCAAGGCGCTTTTCACGTTCCGTAACGGTGATGGTTGAATTAATGACGGTAGCCTTAAAGCCAAAGGAGTTAAGTGAGTCAACCTGATCCTTCATAAGTGAAATAAGGGGCGACAGCACAAGGACAGTTCCCTCCATCATACGGGCGGGTATCTGGAACGTGAGTGATTTCCCGGCGCCGGTGGGCATGATGCCGAGGCAATCCCGCCCTGAAAGCACGGCATTAATGACCTGCTCCTGCCCGGGCCGGAATTCCTGGTAGCCGAATGTGTGGCGTAGTATATCCAAAGGCATTATGGTAATAAGGACCCTCCTGTGTATAATTTAATTAAAAACATCATACGCTTTGTATACTTTGAAGTCAAGGAGAAATCTTTTGTAGGGGCGGACTTATATGTCCGCCCGCGTCTTGATTTGGTTTGATTCTAATGCCCTGGTTCGGGCCGACACACAGGTCGGCCCCTACAGGGGATATTTGGTTATTGTTGATCACAATCACTACATGGATGTGATTCGGCATTATGCACCAACAATCTAAACTGCAAGCAAACGCTTTTTCAAGTTCCAACAACCAATCTCTAACCATAACGCCGGCGTCGTTTAATTTCTCGCCTAATTCGACATTCGACCAGAAATATTCTCCCCTTTTGTTGGTACACAGGGTTACAAAGTAATAACCCGGCTGTGAATAATCAAAGGTTTTCAGGCGCGTGGGCTTCCGGGCGGGTTGAGAGGCCGGCGAAGACATAAAACACCCCATTTTTTTGTTCTTAACGTTCTATTTGCTGTCAGCTAATTTATCATCTATTAATTTAATTATTTTTCCATTCTTAATATCATACAACAGTTTTCCTCGGTGTTCGCCCTTTTTATCAGTGAAGCTATAATCAGCAATCATATTTTCCGTGTCTTTATCCCATTCTAAAAAAACTAAATTAGGATATGGGTTTTTTTCTGTCGGTTCAAACCCATATTTTTCCTCATTCTTTAGCACATAATTCCATAAATCCACATATAAAGTTTTATTGCTATTAATCGGGTATAAATTTATCAAGCTGCTATAGCGGGTATGCATCTGAACCATAAGCCTCTTGCTGTCCGGCGACCACTTTATTTTATCAACCCACACCAGGCTGGTTATCTTTTTAATTGTCTTCCTTGATTTAGCATCATATATAACCAGGTCGTAATCTTGACCATTAATAAATTTATTGATTTTACCGTTCGTCTGGTAAACAAATGTATATTCCCCATCCGGAGAAATAGTTGATGCGTTTTCTTCGGAATATATCGGGCAAATCAATGACATAAATACAAACAAAACAAATATTTTTTTCATATCGCCTCCGTAGTGGTAATTATACCAAAACAAGCTGCAATATCAACGCGATTTGAGCCTGCATCATTCGAAATACTCATGTTCCTGAGATTATCGAATGACACAGCATGGCCCCTACGGGGATGGTTTGTTGATTTTGTTGTTAAAAGTGGGCGGGTTTAATAACTTCGCTCGGGCGGCCACCATGAACCGCAAGGGTTCATGACAGGCATGGGGCCGCCCCTACAACAGCAGAGCGTACTATGGGTTTAAAACCTCAGGGAAACCTGACGGGGCATAAAATAAAAAAGCCCCAGCAGGTTTCCCTGACGGGGCTTTTTTTAAGTCCAGCGACGCCCTACTTTGGCTAGCAGCTACCCGCTAACTATCATCGGCGAAGAGAGGCTTAACTGCCGTGTTCGGTATGGGAACGGGTGTTTCCCTCTCTCTATAGTCACTGGCCATATCATTGATTCGGAACCGGAATCCGCGATTGCTCACGAAGACCGTCTCAATTCCTGGCCTTTCAGCTCTGAATCGTTTTTTTACAGTTATCAGCAGGTTAATACATTTTCGCGAGTTAAAACTCGTTACTTTGATACTTCGAGCGCTAAATCGCACTTATCAGTTCTGCGTATCCCGGCGCCTTTCGGCGCCGGTAACGCTATTTTAAGTGGTCAAGCCTCACGGTTTATTAGTATTGGTCAGCTAAATGCATTGCTGCACTTACACACCCAACCTATCAACGTTGTAGTCTACAACGAACCTTCAGCCATCTTACGATGGAGAGAGATCTTATCTTAAGGTAGGTTTCACGCTTAGATGCTTTCAGCGTTTATCCTTTCCGAACATAGCTACCCGGCTATGCCACTGGCGTGACAACCGGATCACCAGAGGTTCGTTCGTCCCGGTCCTCTCGTACTAGGGACAACTCCCTTCAAATCTCTTGCGCCCACAGCAGGTAGGGACCGAACTGTCTCACGAC
>PLPI01000022.1 GCA_003159495.1 candidate division FCPU426 bacterium
TTATATGGCGCAATGGGGCACTTACGGCAGCGGTAACGGCCAGTTTAACCTTCCTTATGGAATAGCCATAGATAGCGCGGGTAATATTTATGTAGGAGACGGGGGAAATAACAGGATACAAGAATTTACAAGTACCGGGGTCTATTTAACACAATGGGGCGGTGCCGGAAGCGGGGCAGGGCAGTTTAACGTGCCAGCCGGCATAGCCATAGACGCAAGCGATAACATTTATGTGGCGGATTCAAAAAATAACAGGATTCAGAAATTCGGGCCATGTTCCATTCCGACGCCGACATTCACGCAGACATTCATAAACACCCCGGATTTTACTCCGAGCCCTACGGTTACGTGCACACCGGCGATTTTTGCCGCCCCGACCTTGACTCCGACTGCCTTTGTTTATACCGGAGGGGAAATAGAGGTTTTTCCCAACCCGTCAAGTATAAGCCTGGACGGGCACGTCCGGTTCCGGGGGCTTCCGCCTGACACCGAAATATTAATATATACCATCAGCGGTGAGAATGTGACATTCGACAGCCCGGGGACTTTCGAGTATATATGGACATGCGTGAATAACCGCGGCAAAAAAGTTTCACCCGGTATCTATTTTTACATTATACGACCGGACGGCATGGCTGCTGTCATAGGAAAACTGTTACTCGTGCGATAATATACCCGTCTATATACATAAAGATAATGGCCAAATTCCGCAAAATGCGTTATAGTGGTAATGCTATCAAAATAGCTTGCATATTATAAGGAGGACGAATTGGACAACTCACCGGCATTAAACCACAGGCAGCTTCTCATAAAAATAGCGCGCAGGGCCATGCTTGAACGGGGGCTTGCGGTGGATTTTCCGGCGCAGGTAATGGCGGAGATTAACCATATAAACGAGGTGCGGACCGTTCCGGATACTTCGGTTATTGACCTGAAATACCTGCCTTGGTGCTCGATAGACAATGACTCTTCCGAGGACCTTGATCAGATTACTGCCGCAGAGGCTCAAAAAGACGGTTCGGTGAAGGTATTTGTGGCCATAGCGGACGTTGATACAATAGCTTCAAAAAATACGCCGCTTGATGGTTTTGCGGCGGTAAATACGCTTTCGGTATATACCCCTGCGGTAATATTCCCCATGCTGCCTGAAAAGCTTTCAACCGACCTGACATCACTGAAGTTAGGGAGGGAGCGTTACGCCATGGTGATGGAAATGACAATTGCGCCGTCCGGGGAAACTACATCCGGAAATGTTTACAGGGCCCTGGTTATCAACAAGGCAAAGCTCGCCTATAACTCCACTGCGTTGTGGCTCGACGGAAAGGCGCCCGTGCCGCAAAATACGGCGTCAGTGGCCGGGCTTGCCGAAAATATCAGGCTCCAGGCGGAAACCGCGAAAAAAATGAAGGCATTAAGGCATTTAAACGGGGCATTGAGCCTTGATACTTTTGAGGCAAACCCAATATTTCACGGAGATGAAATAAGTGAGATTGAAGCCGAGAAACAAAACACCGCGAAAGACATCATAGAGGATTTTATGATTGGCGCCAACGGCGTAACGGCGCGTTTCCTGGAAGAGAAAAATTTCCCGTCGATACGCAGGGTGGTGCATACCCCGAAGAACTGGGGTAGGATTGTCGAGCTTGCGCATGCGAAGGGATTTTTGCTTCCGGACAACCCGGACGCGAAGCCGCTTGAGGATTTTTTGACCCAACAGAAAAAATATGACCCGGAGCATTTTCAGGATCTGTCCTTAAGCGTTATAAAACTTCTTGGGCCCGGAGAATACTGCATGGAAATACCCGGGGAGAAAACAGATGGCCACTTCAGCCTTGCCGTGAAAGATTACACCCATTCCACGGCGCCAAACAGGAGGTATTGCGACCTTTTGACACAGAGGCTTTTAAAAGCCGCTATTTCCGGCGCGCCGGTGCCTTATAAAACCGAAGAACTTCAGTCATTTGCCGCGCACTGTACACAAAAGGAAAACGACGTGAAGAAAGTCGAAAGACAGCTGGATAAATCCGCGGCAGCGCTTCTGCTTTCCACGATGATTGGCAAAGAATTTGACGCAATAGTAACCGGCGCATCAGACAAGGGTACGTGGGTGAGGATAAACAACCCGCATACCGAGGGCAGGCTCATGTCGGGTGCGCAGGGTTTGAAAGTTGGCGACCGGGCAAAAGTTAAGCTGGTACGCACGGACGTGGAGAACGGGTTTATTGATTTCGCTAAGATTTAACCCGCAATTCGATAATTTAGAAATTTGTAATTGTAATTTTTGGTTTAAAATTTTGAATTTTAAATTTAAAAGTTCCTATAAGTTATTGCCATAAAACCCTAAAAATGATATATTATTGGATATTTGCACAATCCAATTCCGGGAGGTTTTTTATGTTCATCAAACAGAACCACAAAAAGTACCTTTTAACCGAAAAGGATATGCCCTCGGCATGGTATAACATCATGGCTGATATGAAAAATCCGGTCGAACCGCCTCTTCATCCCGGAACCGGAAAACCAGCGGAGCCCCAGGACCTCGCCCCTATATTCCCCATGGATTTAATCGAGCAGGAAATGACCTTGAAAAAGCATATTGATATTCCCGGGGAAGTCATAGACATTTTAAGGCTATGGAGGCCGTCGCCGCTGTACCGCGCATACGGCCTTGAAAAAGCCCTGGATACACCGGCAAAAATTTATTATAAACACGAAGGCGTATCGCCGGCCGGGAGCCACAAGCCGAATACGGCCAT
>PLPI01000037.1 GCA_003159495.1 candidate division FCPU426 bacterium
TTTTATTGGCCTTGCGCCGCTCATATGACGGCCTCGAAAGAGGCCGTCTTTATTATACCGAGCGACAATCCAAGAAAAATGCCATATACCACGGATAAACCCGGCAACGGGTTTTCCGACAGTACTTATGAGCACAGTACTTATGAGCATAAATTTTTCTTTTCAAATCGCCTAATAATGTTAAAATAATTAATAACTTATAAAGGCGGTTCATTATGAAAATTAAAAATTTTTTTCTGGTAATTCCCTTGCTGGCTTTTGTTTCCTGCGTTTCATCCGGGATATATAAACAGGAACTTTCCGGCATGAACTCTGTTGTCATTTCAACGGAAGGTATCGTTGATATAAATGTATGCCACGGCGTCGATCTTGACCCGGATAATCTTGTTGAAACTGCGCATCCCGGAGAGATAGTAAAAGTACTGTCAAGAAGCGGTTCCGCCGCGCTGGTGAAGATTAAAAGCGGCGAAACAGGATGGATGGACGTAAAATTCCTGAAGTGCTACCAGTAAAAAAAACAAAAGGCGGGGAATATCCCCCGCCTTTTGTTTTTTTTACCCCCGTATCATTTTAATCCTTTATCGTATCACAGCCACCTTTACGGTCTCCGTGTAATAAGATGTCTGTATTGTTATATAATATATCCCGCTTGCAACAGTCCTGTCATCGCCATTGGTCCCGTACCATTCTGTTTCATCCTGTTTGAGCGACCCGGACTCAACGCATGAACAGATATTGCGCACAAGCCTTCCGGACCTTGAAAACACCCTGATATGAACCACATCCGGCCCGTAGATATTGTAAACTATCCTGACCCTCTCGTGCCTGTCCGGATTTATCACATTATGATATGTCCAGATGTGACGTCCGCCTGTTATGGAAGTTTTTGTATATTTCCCGTTGCTTACTCCGGTCCTGCCGCACACGTCGATCCCTGTGACCACTATTGAATCAATGTCGCCGTATCCAGGAGCTTCCGGATATATTGCCCTGTAATAAGCGGGCGGCCCGGGAAACTTCACGGTATCAAGATTCACCGCCGGTTTTGACGCGCTTTCTCCGTACGGATGCACCACAAGCGAAGGCGGCACGGCAAAATTCGAATCGCTTGTCACGTCTATCACCACGCTGTTCGCGGAAGCGTGCCCGTTATTATACGTCACCTGCACCGTAAATACAGGCGTCACGCTCATGTTGCACGTGGGTTGCGGCGTTAAATTCACCGTGGCTGTCGGCGTGAATGTAGGCGTAAAAGTTTGCGTCAAAGAGGAAGGTGTTGACCCGCATTCAGGCAGTGTTATCGAAGACTTGATAAAACCTGTTGAATAATACTGCCCCAGGGTAAGTTCAGAACTTGTGGTCCCTATGATTATATAAAATGTCTTCACACCTGTTCCAGAATACGATGAGGGTACAGGTACTATCATCTGGTAGCCTGTTACAGAAGCTCCGCCCGCCCCGCCTGCCGCAATATTTGCGCTGGAAATCCATGGGGAAATATTGCTTGGAGCATTTCCAGTTGTCCCGGTTAATCCCCACAAACAATCATCCGGTTCGCCGGCATTGTTATTATAAACAAGCGAGCCTGAAGATCCGATTACAAGCGCATACATGTTGGCCCACGCCACTGTTATGTGGGCATTAATTGAAATTGTAATATTCTGGCCCGCCACAAAACAATTTCCCATGGAACTCTGGGCGGAAACAATTGTTACACTGTCAGCCCCTGTTGCCTGGGTCGCGGTCATCGTTACTGTGGGTGTGGCGGTTGTACTTCCTGCGGTCGTTGACGTAAACACTGGAATTAATGTAAGTGTCATTGTTGGTGTTGGCGTCCTTGTAAACGTAGTCGTGAATGTCGGGGTAAATGTTAATGACGCTGTTATTGTGCATGTCGCCGTAAACGTACGCGTAGACGTCCGTGTAAACGACGGCGTTGTTGTTGATGTAAGCGTGGCCGTATTGCTGCTTCCGGGCGTTGATGTTGAAATAGTCTGCGTAGGCGTCGGCGAAAAAGTGGCTGTAGGTATCTGGTGGACAACAAATCCCGACCCTCCGGCGCTGTCAACGGCTGTATTTGTTACCATGTAAGGCCCCGTAAGCAATGGATATGCTATTATATTTACTGTTCCTGATACTCCTGCGGCAAGGCTGCCCAAACTCCAGTCAATCAAATTTGCCGACTGCACTCCGCCCGGTGAAATTGACGCTATGACAAATCCAAATGGCAAAGTATCCCATATCTGGTAATCATTTATTGTAGAAGGGCTGTTATTTTTATAACTGATCGTATATGTTACATATCCCAGTGACTGCGTTAAAAGCATGGGGTTTGCTGTTTTTGTTATTGAGGTGGCTCCGGGGCAGACCGGGTACATTGCAAGGGTATTCGAAGAAAGCGGCGATCCCATTCCTGAAGTAATTATTGATGCCACATTACTTACTGTTCCGCATGAATTTACCGCACCGTACCATGTCAAACTTCCCGTGTTTCCTGAAACCGTTCCGAGGTTCCAGATTACTTCAGGCGAAGTTGAAACCGCCGACGGGCTGGACGATACAAACGTAATACCCGGCGGCACGTTGTCGGATACAATTGTATTGGCCGATGTTCTGGGTGCGTAGACCGTAAAGTTATCATATGAATCTTTGACATCATTTGTGGGGCCTGTTTGCTCGTTGACGCCGGGCCTCCAGTCGCTGTACGTTCCAGTGCCGTCGCATGCCCAGTTTGTAGTTGCAAGCGCCGGATCCGTATAGTTTATATCCCACGAAGCCGGTTCAGGATCGCCTCTTGCCCATATTTTTGCCATTATTGTCGAGCCGTTTGAACCTGAAGCCGAAATTCTCACACGGTACCATCTGTCCGCTGTTACAGGCCCGATTGAAGGCATTCCCCCCATCGGATATGTACATCCGCTGCCGCTACACTCTTCTATCATGAAATATCCCGGTGCTGGTGCGTTATCCACTGAAATTACAATTCCAAGGCTATAATTATTAATTCCGTCAATGCCGTTGTTCCTTATAATGATCTGCGCATCCGCCCCGGGAAATGTCCCCGGGTCAATATAAAGGTCGGAAACTATCTCGCCGGTGCAAAACTGGTCCGTTGTATGCGTTCCGCCGTCGTCCAGAAGAAGTGCTGGATACATTGTGGATGAAGCTGTTATATAATGGCCGCCTGTATTGCACGGATCATTTACCGTCCATGTGCCGTAATTGCCGCTATTTGACAAAAATTTCCATCCAAGGGGGGGCGAAGAATTTGCGCACCCTGAGGGGCAGTAGGTGCCTGTGGAAACATTATCAAAAGACTGAAAATTAACAAGAGCCATTCCATTGATGCTATACGCAAGGCTATAGGTTATTGTATCGCCTTTCATCGGTGATGTCGTATTCTGGGATAGAGCAAGGCTTACAGAAGGAAGCCCCGCAGTCACAGAAACGGATGAAGTCTGATTTGAAAGCCCCGTCATTGAGCCTGTGGCGGTATCCGTGTAAGTTCCCGCCGGAGCGGCATTAACCGAGCATAGCATCCAGACTGTTCCGCTGCCGCTTCCCGGAACCCCTGTCCTGTCTGGAAAATTCCATACAAGAGCGGGGCCCGAGGTCACTGAACCTCCGGGAATTGATGCCGGACCGTATGATAAAACCGTAAAACCGGCCGGTACAGGATTGGTAATTGAAAAACCCGCTCCGTTCGTATAACTGTAATCGGTTGAAAAAAGAACCTTGTCTCCAGCGGCGCTCAGCACGCCTTCATACCTTGTATTAATATTGAAATTCTTTGCTGCAACAGGAATTGTCATTGGCACCACAACAACCTGACATGGTGACGGCAAACTTGGCCAGTCCCCGGCCCCCATAGATGTATCTTTTGCACCAACAATAAAGTTTAAATTTGTGGGGTTGCAGGAAGGAAAATAACTTACAGCCGGAACGTGTATGTTGAAAACCTGCGTTACTGTAGTGGCATAACTGTCTCCCCCGCAATCAGTGCAATTTCCCGTACCCCATCCCGTTGAAGACTGGAACAAATACCCCATTGGGGCGCTCGTTGATTCGGAAACATCATTTACATCAACCCCGTTCGCGTCGATCACAAATACCTGCCCGGCGGTCCCTGCAGGCTGTACCGTATTACTGGTTGAAAACGCCGCGTCAATATAGGCGTTCACGTAATTATTACAACACATGACAACTGTAATCTGAACAGGGTCGCCGAAATTCGGATTTGCCGGGGTCATGGAAACCGAAATAATTTTTGGCGGCCCGGCAAAGGCGAAAGATGCCGTCATAATGACTGCAAAAAATAATACAGCCGCTGAAATACCCATTTTTTTCATAATTTTCTCCTTTTTTCCCCCGCATAGCTATGACAGAAAGTTTATAAAAAAAGTTCCGGAATTTTTGTTTAAAACACAAAAGGCGGGGAAAACTCCCCGCCTTTTGTGTTTTTACCCCCGTATCATTTTAATCTTATCTTATCACGGCAACTTTTATCATATCCATGTAATAAGATGTCTGTATTGTTATGTAATATATTCCGCTTACAACCGTCCTGTCATTGCTGTTTGTCCCATACCATGAGGTTTCGTCCTGTTTGAGAGACCCATCCTCAACGCATGAGCATATGCTGCGCACGAGAGTTCCGGACTTTGAATATACCTTTATATGCGCAACATCCGGCCCGTAGATATTGTAAACTATCCTGACCCTTTCATGTTTATCAGGGTTGAAAACATTATGGTATACGCATGTGTCATGTCCTCCGGTTATAGACGTCTTTGTATATTTCCCGTTGCTCACTCCGGTTCTGCCGCAAACATCGGTCCCTGTTACCACTATTGAATCGATATCCCCGTATCCCGGAGCTTCCGGATATATTGCCCTGTAATAAACAGAAGCGCCGGAAAATTTAACGGTATCAAGATTTACCGCCGGTTTTGACGCGCTCTCCCCGTACGGATGCACTACCAGAGACGGCGGTACGGTAAAATCAGAATTACTTGTAACGTCAATAACCACGCTGTTTGCGGAAGCGTGTCCGTTGTTATATGTCACCTGCACCGTGAATACCGGTGTCACGCTCATGTTGCACGTCGGCTGCGGCGTAAGGTTTGCCGTAGGTGTATTTGTCGCCCCTGTTCCCGGCGTGGCATAAGTCATCGTTACTGTGGCGGTTTCCGAAGGAGTCACAGGCTGTGGAGGATTCCCGCACGTATACCAGGCATCGTTCTGAATGGAACCGCCCGTTATCCATAACTGAGAATTATATATTACGGCCGCCGAGGCGTCCTCTCCCATTGGTGTATTCAAACTTGCCGATGTCCAATTCACTCCGTCGGTTGACCACCATACATCATTATATACAATTCCATCGGAGTATGTTGATCCGCCGAGCACCCACATCTTGTTATCATAAACTATCATTGAATGCAAATGCCTTGGCCCGAAAGCAGCATGAGCGGTTGCCTCGGCCCAGTTAATTCCATCACTAGAATACCATACGTCATTTGAGCATGTCAGAGTGGAGTCTATTCCTCCACTTATCCACATCTTCCCGTTATACACCGTTCCAGCGGCACCAAACCTTTCTGGAAAAGCCGCCGAAGCAGTTGATTGGTTCCATGTTATGCCGTCAGCAGAATTCCATACATCATTTAACCCGGCATCACTTCCTGTCATAGGCTCACCGGCGATTATCCACATTTTTTCTCCGCTTCCGTCATTAAATACTATTGATGTGGCGTCATCTCTTACGGAAAATGCCGCCGTTGCGGTCACCTGCGTCCATGTTATCATGTTTGTTGACGACCAAACGTCATTCATATTTGTACCATTGATATCTCCCGCAGTTAGCCAGACTTTTCCATTATGGACAAAAGTAGAGAAACTTCCCCTCTGCCCGAATGCCGCAGTTGATGTTGCTTCACTCCAGTCGGCCCCGTCGGACGAGGACCATACATCGCTGAAATGCGGATATACGGCATTTGCCCCGCCAAAAACCCAGAGTTTTATTCCTGTTCCGTTGTCGTATGAAACGCATCCATGAAGATATCTTGCCGGAAAAGCCGCGTTTGTTGTCGCGGCCGTCCAGTCCTGTCCCTCAACTCCACCGCAGGCTGCAGATGTCCCGGCGGCCGTCGGCGTAAATGTCATACTGGGTATCGGTGAAATAAATGTTGTGGGCGTAAATGATGGAGTAGCTGTTATTGTAGGCGTGAATGTTTTACTTGGAACTGTTGAATTGTATATCGTCGGCGTGCTTGTGGCTGTATAAATCTGCGTCGTAAGGGTTGCCGTCGGGGTAAACTGCCATATTAAGTTGCTTACAAGATTGCCAGTGTTGTCGCCCGCGTAATTATAAACGTGCATGAGCGTCGTATTCGTGCCGATCACCCTGGCTACCACTGAAACCGAGCCTATGGTGCCGTTTGGTATTGTCCCAAGGTTCCATACAACTGTATTTCCGCCGATCGACCCGCCTGCGGTGCATGTTACATACTGAAGCTGTCCCATTGAAAAATAGTCAAGATTATCATAAACAAAATAATTATTTACCATCATTCCGAGGGTATTGTCATATGTAATGGTATACGTTACAAAATCACCGTTATTTACATACTGGGACCCTGCCGATTTTGAAATGGTTATTGTGCCAAGAGCCGTTGGAAGAGGAGTCGCAGTGCCTGTAATCACGGGAGATGCCGTAAGTGTACGTGTAACAGTGGATGTTGTTGTAAACGTATATGTAAATGTCGGCGCGGAATTATTTTTCGATTTTGT
>PLPI01000095.1 GCA_003159495.1 candidate division FCPU426 bacterium
AAGCAGAAAGTCTCTTTTACCGGGGAAGAGATGAAAAAGGAAATAGAAAATTTCGCCCCGGATTACGCCTCACCCGAGACAAAAAAAGAGCTCAGGGCCGTCGGCATAAAATACGGCCAGTGGCTCAATGATATCAGGGAAAAGATAACCAGAAAAAAGATAATAAACATGGTGATGAAAGACAAGATTAAGGCCGACCCGGAGGACATAAAGGATTATTACTGGAGCCACATACCGGATTTCCGGACCGGGAAAAAAGTCGAGGCCAGCCAGATAGTCCTTGACAGCGAGGAAAAGGCCAAAATGGTCCAGCAGTTTTTGATGCGCGGGGAGGCTTTTGACAGGCTGGCAAAGAAATATTCGATAACATCCGAGTCCAAAAACGGAGGCAGCTTGGGATATTTCGGCGCGGGCGAAATGCCTTCATTTATAAATGACGCGGTTTTTTCGATGAAGAAAGGCGAAATAAGCGGTATAATAAAATCACCATACGGCTGGCATATATTCAGGGTCGATGATATACAGGAAGATAAAACGCCAAAATTTGAGGAAATTAAGGACCGGGTTTACGAAAAGTATTACGATATAAAAAAGGACGAATATTTCAACGCGTGGATGCAGGAACTGCGTAAAAACGCGGAAATAAAGATATACGAGGATACGCTTGATAAGCTTGTTGAACCCAAGGAGGTTTTAAAATGAAAAAGACAATAATCACGGTTTTCTGCGTCCTTTTTGCGGCCGCTCTTTTTGCGGCAGAGGGGCAGACGGATAAAATTTTAGTAAAGGTAAATGATGAAATCATACTGCAGAGCGAGCTTGACGAGGCCGTGGAAATGGCCGAAGCGCAGGCAAAGCTTGCCGGAAAGCCTTTTGACGAAGCCGAGTTCCGCAAGACGGCGCTGGAAAATATGGTTGACCAGAAGCTCATTATCACCATGGCAAAGGACGAGAGCGTGGCTGTCAGCGATGAGGCCGTGGCGGACAAGGTAAATGAATTCATCGACGGCCTGAGGGCGAAATTCCAGACCGAGGATGCCTTTGAGGACGCACTGCAGAAAGAAGGGCTTTCCTACACTGATTTCCGCATAAAGATCGAGGCGCAGGTACACGACAGCCTTATATTTTCCAAGGTAAAACAGAAAAAACAGCAGGATTTTATAGCAAAAGCCGCCGTAAGCGACGCGGAATTAAAGGATTATTTTGACAAGAACAGGGATGCTTTCAAGGTTAACGACCAGATGAAACTGACCCAGATTTATATGGCATCCGGCGAGGTTGAAACAAAGGACCTTGCGAAATACGCCGATGACGTTCTGGCAAAGATCAAGGCCGGAGGTTTTGAAAGCGTTGAGGCGGAACTCAAGGGAAAAAAGGGTGTCTCAATAAACGATCTCGGATGGGTGCAGACGGACACGCTGTCAAAAATAATCAGGGACGCGTTAAAGGACCCGAAAAAGGGAAAGGTTTCGGATGTGATAGAAACACCGCCATCTTCGGCCTCGGATGAAGGCGGCTACCAGATAATAAAGATAAATGATTATAAAAGCGGCCAGGTGCCGGATTTTGCGGATGTTAAGGAAAAGGTAAGGGTTAAGATTATCGAGGAAAAGGTTGACGAAATGTGGAACGACTGGGTCGATAACGCGAAGAAAAAGGCTTACATCAGTTATATGGAGTAAGCCGTCGCGGGTTTTATACCGGGTTCAAATGAAGGAGTGAATATCATGTTAAATGTGGGTATAATAGGCGGCTCCGGGCTCACGGGCCGGGAAATAATAAAGATACTTTTAAAGCACAACGGCGCGCGTATAACCGCGGTTACTTCGCGCTCCTCGGCCGGGAAAAAAGTCAGCGATATTTTTCCGGAATTCAATACGCTGACGGATCTTGTATTTACCGATCCCGGAGAAAAAACCCTTTTTGGCGCGGCCGACTTTTTCTTTGTATGCCTGCCGCACACCGACGCCATGGAATTCGTAAAAAAGGCGCATGACGCGGGAAAGAAAACCGTGGACCTCTCGGCAGACTACCGGATGCAGAACACAAAAACCTACGAGAAATTCTATAAGACTACGCACAAATACCCGGAACTGCTGAAAAAAGCGGTTTACGGCCTTCCGGAACTTTTCAGGGAGAAAATAAAAAAAGCGGACATTACGGCGAACGCCGGGTGCCACGCCTCCTGCACCATACTCGGGGCCGCTCCCGCGCTTAAAAACCTGCAGGTGGAATCCGTTATATCGGATTCAAAGACCGGGGTTTCCGGAGCCGGGATAAAGCCGGTGGCCAGTTCGCTTTATATTAACATCAACGAGAATGACGTGCCTTATAACGTCGGCTTCAAGCACCGCCACGCCCCTGAAATAACAGAGGTGTTAAAGCGCTCGACCGGAAAAAACGTGAAACTCATCCTCACGCCGCAGTTGATACCGGTTGACCGCGGCATGCTGGCCACCATTTACATAAAGTTAAAAAAAGCGGCGCCGCTTGAGCGGGTGAAAAAAATATACCGGGATTTTTACTCAAAAGAGCCGTTTGTCCGTTTTACGGAAAATATAAGCATGCACAACGTTCAGAATACAAATTTCATCGATATAAAAGTCGAGGATTCGGGGCAGAAGGACATACTGCTGGTTATAACGGCCTTTGACAATCTATTAAAAGGAGCCTCGGGAAACGCCGTCCAGAACATGAACCTGATGATGGGTTTTGACGAGACAGAGGGGTTATTGTGAAAAAAGAATACATTCTTCCGGCGGGGTTTGCCAGCGCCGGTATACACGCGGGCATAAAAAAGAGCGGTAAACCCGACGCGGGGCTCATATATTCAAGTACGCCGTGCAGGGCGGTTGGATTTTTTACCAAAAACAGCCTAAAAAGCGTCCATATACGCCATGCCATGAAGGCGGTCAACGGGCCGATTCAGGCTGTGTTTGCCAACAGCGGCAGCGCGAATGTGCTCACCGGGAAAACAGGAGTAACGGACCTTGAAGCCATATTAAAAAAGGCAGCTGAAATATTGCTGATAAAACCATCGGCGATGCTCGGGGCCGCGACCGGAAAGATATCAAAGCCGCTTCCGTTAAAAAACATTCTTGCAAATATGGAAAAACTGGCCGGCGCGATATCGGCGCGCGACAAATCATTTCCGGGCGCGATTATGACCACGGATACCGTGGAAAAATACGCCTCCGATGTCATTACAATAGGCGGAAAAAAGGTTGTAATATGCGCGGCTGGTAAAGGGGCGGGGATGATATCTCCGGATATGGCGACCATGCTTGTATTCTGCATGACTGACGCAGCCATTGACAGGAAGCTTTTGAGGCGCGCCGCGCTCGAAGCCGTTCAGTCGTCATTTAACAGGGTTACGGTGGACGGCGATATGAGCCCGAACGACACGGTGTATGTGCTGGCCAACGGCGAGGCGGGAAATAAGGAAATAAAAACGCAGGGAACGGATTACATTAAATTAAAGAACGCGCTTAAGGGAATATTTTACTCCATAGCCGAAGACATGGTCATGGACGGCGAAGGAGCCACTAAATTCATAAAGATAAGCATATCCGGGGCAAAGACACAGGCACAGGCCGAACTCGTGGCGCGCAGGGTGGCGAATTCACAGCTTGTAAAAACAGCTTTCTTCGGCATGTCGCTCAATCCCGGGCGCATCATCAGCGCGGCTGGGCAGACATTCGCGGATTTTAACCCTGAAAAGGCGGTGCTGAAATTCAACGGCAGGACGGCTCTTTCAGGGGGCAGGCTGGACGAAAAAAACCGTGTAGCCGCGGAAAAGGAACTGAAAAAAAGGCGCATTGAGCTGGAACTTAACCTTGCGAACGGGAAATACGGCTGTTATCTGCTTACATCCGACCTTTCATATGATTACGTGAAGATAAACGCGGATTACAACTGATACCTGTTATAAAAGTTTGTCAGGGGAAAACATGGCAAATGTAAAACCGTTTTTTTCTTATAAGAAATTATTTAATTGCACGGGCGGTAAATGGCGCCCGGCGCCGATTTTTTTAATAACCCTCATGCTGGTTTCGCCGCGTATTTTTGCGGTATCATCATCTTATATCGACTGCCGCATTGCCACAATAACCGCGGCATCAACGGACCCGCTTGTAAAACAGATTAAAGGAAGGTTTACGGCAGGGGACGGTTCCGGCAGGAAACTATTATACGGTTACCCGGGCGCGCCGTGGTCCTCTTTTACAACGGTAAATATCGAGGCGCCCGGATCGACGCTGACCGTATACGGCGGCCCGGCCGGTTCATGGCTGGTGAGCCCTTATGATACATTCGATGAGGACGGCAATTCAATGAATACCTCAACCTGGGCCTATTCGGGCATCAGGATAACGCAGGACCTTTCAATAGTTAAAAATCCGTTTACGCTTTCAAGATATGACAACATACGCATAAGGTATGCTGTGGA
>PLPI01000130.1 GCA_003159495.1 candidate division FCPU426 bacterium
TACTTCCAACCATTCCACAAAAATAGCCGGCGAGATAAAAAATTTTGACGCCGCGGCCATTTACGGAAAAAACGAGGCCAGACGTACCCCGCGTTTTGCCCAGCTTGCTGTTTACGCCGCCCGGGAAGCCATCAGCGACGCCGCCATATCAATTGACGGGGATGATAAATTCACAACGGGAATAGTAGTCGGTGTTTCCATTAACGCCCTTGAGATAATAGAGGAACAGGTAATGGTCATGAAAGAAAAAGGGGCGCACAGGATGTCGCCTTTTACCGTGACCGGAGCGCTTCCAAACGCCGCGGCCGGAATGCTCGCTGTGGCCCTGGGCATCAAGGGCAGGGCGGCCACGATTTCAACGGGCTGTTCATCGTCGTTAAACGCGATAGGCCACGCGTATGAACTCATAAAATACGGCAAACTTGACAGGGTGCTCTGCGGCGGAGCCGAGGCGCCTATCACTGCCTCTATTATGGGGGCTTTCTGCGCCACGCGCTCGTTATCCCAGCGAAACGGCGACCCGGCCGCGGCAAGCAGGCCGTTTGACAAAAACAGGGACGGGTATATTTTAAGCGAAGGTTCGGCGATGCTGGTGCTCGAGGAAAAAGAAGCGGCAATAAAAAGAGGTGCGAAAATTTACGCCGAGGTGCTCGGATACGGCAGCACATCCGAGGCCATATCGATGTATAAAATGGACGATACCGGAGACGAGGCCGCGAGGGTAATGATGGAAGCCGTAAGGGACGCCGAGATAAGCCATGATCAGATAGATTATATAAGCGCGCACGGAAGCTCTTCGCTGGTATCCGATATAAGGGAAACCAGGGCGATTAAAAAGGTTTTTGGCTCCCACGCGGATAAACTGAAAATATCATCGGTAAAATCTATGCTCGGCCACCCGCTCGGGGTTTCCGGAGGGTTTCAGACTGTGGCCACGCTATTGGCCGGGTACAATGGATACATACCGCCCACGATAAATTATACGGACGCGGATCCGGAATGCGACCTTGATTACGTGCCAAACGAATCCATCAGAAAAAAAATATCGACCGCCATGGTAAATTCTTTCGGGCTGGGCGGAAACAATTCGAGCATGGTTTTCAGGATGTTCTAAAGGTACTGTTGGAAAACCCTTTGCGTGGTTTATCCGGGAAATATGACATTTTTCTTGGATTGTNNTTGCGGGGTTTTCCGACAGTACCCTAAAAGGAGGTATTATATGGAACGCGGTGCATTTGCGGCGGCATCTGACAAATTTATGTGGGATTTTTACGCATCCGCTTACGACGATCTGGCCCGTTACTACCGGCCGTACGCGGAGGTGACGGATGAGGCATTTCTGCGCGCTTCGGCGGCCGTGAAAAAAGGGGGGGCGATACTCGATGCCGGCTGCGGCACGGGGGAACTTTCCATAAAATTGCTTAACAGCGGTTATAAAATTACCGCCGGCGACATATCAAATTCAATGCTGAATCTCTTCAGGAAAAAACTTTCAAAACTTCCGGCGGCATCCGGCGCATGCGCTGTGATGGAACTTGACCTTAATAAAAAACTGCCTTTTGAAAAAAATTCCTTTGACGCGGTCGTGAGCGTCCATGCACTGTTCATGCTTTCAGATATCCCGGCCGCACTGGAAGAATTTGACAGGGTTTTAAAGCCGGGCGGGCGCGTTGTTATCGCGCACGTAAAGCCGGTTTCCATAAGGGTTTTGCTTGAAAAGGAATTTGACGAGAACGGATTTTCCGGTATGGCAAAAGTTTTTATTAGNNCTTTTCAAGGTGGGTGTGATAAACTTGCTGGTGTCGGGCGTGCACAGGCGCCTTTACGGGATAACCGCGGCGGAAGATATTATACGCATCATGGGAGCGCGCGGTTACACTCTTTCCCTGCAAAAGACAATGTACAGGGGATACGACGATTTTATGGTGTTCGATAAAAAACGGCGGTGAAACCGGCTTGGCACTCGATGCTTACCAGATACAGACATTAATATCCTTTCTTGGAATAACAGTACTCGGTATTGTAACCGTAATGAAAGAGCGGGGCAACAGGCTCAATATTGCCGCCGCTTTTTTTTATATCACAGTGGCCCTCTGGCAGCTTGACCTGTTTTTTATCAAGGGGGCGGATTCCGCGGCAACGGCAAACCTGGTATCACGCATATTAAGGCCGGCCATGCTTTTAATGCCCGTTGCTTTTTTAAGATTCTCCATCCTGTTCACCAAAACCAGGGGAAAAATCCTGAAACTTGAGCGCTTTACGGCGTTTTATGCCGGAGCGCTCGTAATACTCAACACCTTCGGGGCCGGCGTAAAAGGTTTTGTATTAAAACCTTCCATGGGATATGTGGCAAGGCCGGATTTAATATACAGGCTTTATATGGCGCTTGTCGCCGTCAACATGCTGGCCGGATTTTACCTTATGCTCAGGAAATATTATTCGGCCGACAGCCTCGCGGAGGAAAAGACACAGATACAGTATCTTGTTATAGGGATAGGAATAGGCTTTATCGGGGCGCTTACCAATATACTTAATATTTTTGGATTCAATTTTGTTTATCCTGTGGCTGGATTCTGCGTGCTTGTTTTTTTCTGCCTGACCACATACGCAATACTTTCCCACGACATGCTCAACGTAAGGGAACTCCTGCAGAAAACCATCGCGTATGCTTTCACGGCCGCAATAGCGACCGCGATTTACGCGATATGCTATTACACCCTTTTTCCCCATATTGTAACGGGCGCTTTCCGGGCCATGGCGTTTTTTATCCTGACGTTCCTTGTGATAATGGCCATCGATCCGACTTTCAGGATGCTGGACAGCCTTACACGCAAGGCTTTTTTTATATCAAATTATGATTTTCAGGTGCTGCTTCAGAACGTGCTAATTGAATTAGGGCTCATAAAGGAATACGGCCCGCTTTTTGAGCGCACAATATTCAACGCGGTAAAGGTATTGAAACTGAAAAAATCCGTGATATTTTTTTACAACAACGGCAAAAAATGCTATGAACTGTATTCGCCGTTTCTGGATGAAAATGTATGCGTGAACGAGACGCACCCCATATTTGAATATTTCATGGGGGTAAAGGACGCTGTTTCCTACAAGAAGATAACCGACGACCTGACATATTATTACACGCCGAAACGGGAGTATAAAAATATCAATATAGAAGAGGTGCTTTCTTTTTTAAAGAAATACGGCGCGGAAATATGCATACCGTTGTTTACCGGAGGGGAAGTAAGGGGGTTATGGATAATAGGCGGCAAACAGAACGGACAGGTGTTACAGCGCGAGGAAATTTCATGGCTGAAAAATATAGCGGTGCAGATGTCCGTAATAGCGGAAAATATCATGCTCTATGACAGGCTGATACATTCGGAAAGGCTGGCCATGCTGGGAAAAATGTCGGCGGCTGTGGCGCACGAGATCAGGAACCCGCTTACGGGGCTCAACGGTTTTGTCCAGATGGTGCGTTCGGACAGGGGGAACAGGGCTGCCATGGACAGGTTCCTTGAAATAGCTCCCGACGAATTTAAGCGCCTTGAAAAACTTACTGACAACCTGCTGGCTTTGAGCCATGCTTCCGCTCTCAGGATAGAGGAGGCGGACATAGCCAGGATAATCGACAATGTTTACGACCTCATGGAACACACGCTGAAGATAAAAAATATTTCCGTAGCCAGGAATTACTCCGGAAGGATAAACGTAAAAGCAGATGTCAAACAGATCAGGCAGGTTATACTCAATATTGTAATGAATTCGATACAGGCCATGCCGTCAGGAGGGACGCTGGCGGTTTCGTGCGGCGCGGATGAGATATATGGAAAAAAATACACGGCGGTTTATTTTGTCGATTCCGGGCCTGGTTTTGATGCGAAGGTGATTGAGCGGGCTTTTGAGCCTTTTTTTACAACAAAGGCCGACGGAACCGGGCTGGGGCTGGCCATATCGAAAAATATAATGGAGGCCCACGGCGGATTAATCAGGATCAGGAACACTTCTCCGGGAGCCTCCGTTGAGCTTTTATTTCCCGAAGGCTTTTGAGCCCATCAAATATTGTTGACTTTTCATCATATAACGTATATATAATAGTATGTATCAAAATAAACCTGCGGGAGAAAAAAGATGCGCGAAAAAGGAAAAATGAAAAAGGAAAAAAAGATTCTCATAAGGGTTAACCGCGACGAGAAAAAACAGGCGGAGCTTCTGGCGAAACAGGAAGGCAAGAACACCTCCGAATTTTTCAGGAGCCTGTTGAGGGAACACGGGGACAGGAAAATGCTCGAGGTTCATCTCAATATAGTGCAGAAGTACGAGGGCGTCCTTGAAAAATACAGGAACCTGCTTTCGAAATTCGAAAAAAACACCGACAATTAATAGGCAATATAATTACAAAACTGCCGCGTTGATTTTTTTACGATATCCGGCGAAAAAATGGTGATAAATGCAAGATACATGCGTCGCCCTGAAAAAACGTATCCTTATTGTTGATGACGAGTACTCCATCCGTGAGGCCCTTGAAATGCTTTTTACCGGAAAGGGATATTCGGTCAGAGTGGCCGTTAACGGCGAGGATGCGCTTGGAATTGTGGAGAAAGAGGATTTTGATATTATTGTCTCCGATATACGCATGGACAGGCTTGACGGAGTGGGGCTGATTAAAAAGCTTAAGGATGACGCAAGGGAGATTCCGGTGGTTTTTATTACGGCTTTTCCGGAGCTTGACAACGCTGTCGAGGCTATCCGCAACGGCGTGGTTGAATACATAAAAAAACCCTTTGACATGGATTTCATTGCCGGTAAGGTCGACGCCATAATAGAGGAAAAGCGCGCCACCTCCGAGGCGGGTTTGAAACGCAGGTTTAAGGATGAAAAGGAAAAGTTCCTGAACAGGCTCTCCCACGAACTGCGCACCCCTTTGACGCCCGTCGCCGGATATTTAAAACTTCTTTTGAAAAAGGAGTTCGGTGAGATATCGCCCCAGCAGCTTCCAATACTGATGGATATGGCCCGCAACAGCGACCGGCTTAAAACGGTTATTGACGACCTTATAATGCTGTACGCGGTGGAGCAGGCGGAAGTGCCTCTTTCCCTGCGGAAATACTCCCTGGCCGGCATAATCAATGACGCGCTTCTTGCGGAAGAAACAGAAATCAAGAGGCGCAGGATATCTTTTGACCTGCGTTTTTATGATGATGTGGACGAAATTTTCTGCGACGAGAAAAAAATGAGGCGTGTCATATGGCACCTTGCGGATAACGCGGTGCGCTACGGCCCGGACCATTCGGTCGTTGAGATAACCGCCAGGAAATTCAGCTATGATTCGAGGATGTTTACAAAGGTTTCCGTGGCCGACAGGGGAGACTTTATCGAGAAAAAAGAGAGGCGCGGTATATTCAATTGTTTCTACAGAATGAACGGCGGCAGTGATGATGATAATGTTAATTCGGCAATAAAGGGGATAGGGCTAGGCCTGACTTTAAGCAAGGCCATAGTCGAGGCGCATGGCGGAAAAATATGGATAGACGAACCTGACGCGGAACAAAAAAGCGGAAATATTTTCAGTTTTATCATTCCGATATTGTAATGCGGAACGTTTTTATAGTGATTTTGTCAGGTCAATTTTAAAAAACTACAAAAAAATCTCAAAAACAGCCCTATTTATGGTGATTTTTGCGCGTTGAACCGCTTTTGTTAATAATGAAAAATATTCAAATTTACTTAAAAATGTACTTGATTTATTGACGAAATTTTATTATCATAATAAAGTAAAGGTTTTTATTGAAACCAATTTCAGGAGGTTTTATAATGGGTTTAAAAAGTTATAAAATATTGCTTATTTCATTCTGCCTTATGGCAGCTTCGTTTTCAATTTTTGCCGCGCCGCAGTTTATAATCGTGCCGCCGGGAGATACCTACACATCCGGATTTGCAGTGACCGGAAACCCAGTCACCCAGGTTGTGGGCATCCCTTTTGCGGTTTCGGTGGTTGCAATTGATAATTCTACAAATCAGCCTTTTTCCGCAACCGGACAAAACGTATCCATGACATCAACCCTCTCGGCATCCATAACGCCGGTGAATACTTTTTTCCTTGGACAGTCCATAGGGGCGGTTTCAAACTGTTTGTCAAATTCTGTTAATGTAACCATGGGTACGACCGGTAACACTATATTAACCGTAACAAATCCAAATTTTTTCACCTATGCACAGTCAAGCGTTACAATACCGGTGCAGGCACTTTCAACTTTTGCTTTTTCGACAATACCGTCAGGAATTAAGGCGGGCACGGCTTTTCCTATTTTGGTCACAGCGCAGGCATCAGGCGGCGTGCAGGTAACCGGTTTTAACGGGTCGGCCACACTTACGGCAAATTATATAGGGACAGGTTCGGTTTCGCTCGGAACAGTTACATTTGTCAACGGAGTTTATTCAGGCAATGTGACTTTATATAAAGCTTCCACGGGAAATGTAACACTTACAATGACGCTTGCCTCCCCATCGTGCACGGGCAGCGGCACCATCACTTCAATAGCCCCGGCCGCGCTTTCTTCGCTTGTTACGGTTGCGCCGGGAGAGACATACATTCCGGGCACAAATGGGGGCACAGGCAAGTCAGGCTCGCCATCACAGGAAAAGGCCGGAGTTCCTTTTAATGTGACTGTTTACGCGGTGGACGCCTACTGGAATACTGTAACAGCGGCATCCACGGTTACAATGACATCAACAGACCTTAATGCAGTAATTACGCCAACCCAGAAGGCTACTACGAACGGCCAGGCTTCATTTTCGGTTCAGCTTGAAACAGTTTCCGGCGGCACGCAGACAGTGAATGCCGGCGCAACCGGCGCAACCGCATCAAATGATGTAATCCCGCTTACGTTTAATACTGTGGACCATTTTAATTTAGAAGTCATTGCCGCAACAAAAATAGCGGGTGCCCCAATCCTGATAACTGTCACTGCGGTGGATTTATATAATAATACAGTAACGTCTTATTCTTCCTCGGCAACTGCTGCAGTATATGCCGGAGCCGTGGCAATTCCGGCCAATCATTTCTTTTCTTCGGTTGCAACTTTTTCAAACGGAACCGCCTTTTTTAACATGACAATCTACCAGGCAATAGCGGCAAATGCCAATATTAAGCTTACATCCGGAGCCGTAACCGGCGATACAAATGGTTTCGCTGTTTTAAATGACGGTTTTGCGGGGCTGATATTCCTGGCGGACGGAGAGACGCTTGACCAGGGAAACAGCAATGGCGGGGTTCTGGGAATATCCGGAACGCCTGTTACAGCTACTGTAGGAACGCCGTATACCTCGATAAAAATTTATTCAGTTGATGATTACGATAACATTGTTGCTCAAAATGATACTGTCAGCCTGACCACATCAGATACCTCGGCCCTTATCAATAACCTTACGCCGCCGCAGTCGGTCAATCTGTCGAACGGAACCGGTTCTTTCAGTATAACATTCAGGACAGGCGGAAATATGACGGTAAACGGGAATGACACGACCAGTCCGGGCGCGGGGCAGGCCAATATAACAATCTCTGTGCTTGCGGCTTCACTTTCAAGCTTTGAAGTTGACGGGCTTTCGTCTCCAACAATAGCAGGAACTCCATTTACAATGAAAATAATTGCCAAAGATTCATACGGCAACAAAAAGACGGATTATACCGGAATTGCTTATGTTTCATCAAATACCGACTGGACCCTTCCTTATGAAACTACAATGAATGTTACAGGAACAAATACCGGAGCCTACGGCAGCCAGTGGGAGGTTACATTCACTGCCAACGATAACGGCGAAAGGGATGTAACGGCCTATCTTTACAGGGCCGCGACTTTTACCGCCCAGGTATTTGTCAGCGATGTTTCGACGGACACGGCCTCATTAAATACGGGCCACATCGGCCTTTCTATACCGGTAACGGTGACTGCGGCAAGCGCCGTAAAACTTCAGGTTCTGCCTCCGGGAGTTCAGGCAAGGCCGGGCACTGCTGACGGCGTAAATAACACGCCCACAGGGCAGGGGCTTAACACCAATTTTAACTGTATTGTAAATCTTACGGACAACTGGTGGAACATAGTGACAGGCGCGCCGGCTGACAATATTTCTGTTACTTCAAGCGACCCGCCAAATACATTGATCAATAACTCCGCGGCACCGTATTCAGGAGTATTTCTTTCGCACGGTACGGCGACATTCCCGGTTAGTTATTCCATTTCGACAAGTACCTTTGAGGTTAAAGTTTCGGATATTTCAGAGTCAAGCATGACGCTGGATTGGTCGCTTCCTATTTCGATATTTAGTATCTTTGATATCGGGGTTTATGCGTCGAATGGTTCGCCAATAACAGCTCAGGTTGCGGGCACTCCGTTTTCAATAGAAATAGTGGCTTATTCGTCACATGGAGTCACGGCAACAGGATTTACCGGGACTGTCAGCCTTGCGGCAGTTTCCGATAATGGAAACGCTTCCCAGCCGACAATATCCACCACAACTTCGGTTACCTTTACAGCCGGAGTGGCGATAATGCCTGTAACCATATATCGTGCGCGGACAAATAATGGTATATCAGCAACTTTTGGTTCTTTGACAGAACAGTCCAATTCATTTGATGTAAATCCGGGGCCCATAACTGGAATACAGGTTCTTCCGGATGGCATGACTAATCTGTCGGGATTAAGGAACGATAATATTCCGGGATATTTCGGGTACAGCGGGACTCCGAGCACTGTGGAGGCCGGCTCCGCGCACGGACTGTATATATATTATGTTGATAATAATTACAACATTGTTTATACTTATTCCGGTTCAGTTCAGATATCGTCCACAGACACGCAGGCCACTGTTGACGGGAATTCTCTCCCTTATACTGTTTCTATAAATGCAGGAAGCGGATATATTTTTCAGTCTTCTAATTTTGTCCTGAGAACTGTTGGCGCGCTTGGCTATCAATATGTGACCGTCCAGGATACAGGGGCGGGACACTGGTCAAATACTACGCCTAAAATTCCGGTGAGAAATACAGTTATAAATCATTTTGGGGTTTCCGCACCATACGGCCCGGCTAATTTAATCACAGCCGGAGTCCCTTTTAAGGTGACGGTAACGGCGTATGATGTGTACGGAAACACATGCAACGGCGTAAATGGAGGCACGGTCAGCAGTGATCTTGTTAATTTGATTTCGGATCAAGGCGCTAATACAATGCTTCCTGCTCAGGTGACTCTTAGTTATGGTGTCGCTGTTTTTAACGCAACACTTTTCTTTGCCCCGGATAATTTTGGAGTAATTAATGCTTCTTCCGGTGCCGGCATTGCAGGAGCATCAAACGCAAACAACCAGTACATTTACACTGTACAAAATGTTTTTGAGCGGCTCCTTGTGACAACCACGGGTATGTTAAGAAAGCCCGGGTATTTTACGGACGCAAACGGAACCCAGTTCCCGATGTATGACACAACCAGGCCGCCTTTCTACGTATCAAGCGGCCCGAACGCCACTCCTGTTAATGATGCGGCCCATACTCCGCTGGGATATGTTTTTACGGTATATGCCTGTGATGCTTACGGCAATGTCGTGACAGGGAGCGCGGATGTTCTGGGGCAGACGGCTTCTTTCACCACCGATGATGTCAATGCTGTGACAATTACTCCTGTGTCCATCGATGAAACATCGGGCCAGACAAACTTTAATGTGATATTCCATACGGCCATGAGCGGGGTTCATGTTACGGGTAATTACAGTAATTCTGGAATTCAGAGTTTTACAACCCCTGATTTTATAACCCTTGCCGGAACGCCTTTTGGCCTGCAGGAGCTTGTTCCAGGCCTTACTGTAAATGCCGGCTCAGGTAATTATTATGGAAGCGGGGCAACCGGTTACTGGGTCAGCGGTGTCACCGGTTCGGCAGAGGCGGAATTGTCCGGAGCTTCATTCCCTGTAACCGTACAGGCGGCGGATATTTACGGAAACTTTACCAACAGCGTTTCTGATAATGTGAAAGTTTATGCCGGCGGAAACCTGCTGGCAACAACTTATCCTGAATTGTCGAATGCTTATATAGCCCAACTCGATGCCGGTATTACTACACTGACAGCGCATCTGGATGTGGCCAGCAATAACGGCATCGCACTTTATTTTAGCGACCTTGACAACTCCTTAATGAACCAGAGTGCTCCGCTGAGCCCGGTCAGTATAAATGTGATAATCGGGACGGACCTGAGTTATGATGTTTTCGCAAGCGGAACCAATACCGGAGGCAATTTTATAGATGAATATAACACAACCACGGCATATGTTGCCGGCGAAGCTTCTCCCGCAACATTTGGATNNCACTGACGGCCGGGACGCTTGGCATTCAGAGCGGCGCCATATTTAACGGCAAGTACCAGACAAATTTCCAGAGTTATACGGATGCCACAAGTTTCAGGATAGCGGTTACGGGAAATCTTCCCGAGGCTTACTCGCCGATAATCCAGCTTGGGGCAAATCCAAATTCCGTGACATTTACGGTCACCGCCCAGAAACTGAATGTCAGGGCCAATACAGCCACAAGTATTTACGGCAAGGTTGTGGATTCCAACGGCAATCCTGTGAGCGGCGTCTCCGTTGGGTTTGTTGTCCAGAGCGGCAACGGCGTATTTGACCAGACATCGAATACAAAAACAACGTCTGCTGTAACCGGTTCGGACGGAACAGCCACCGTAACTTTCTACGGCGGCTATGACAATGAAGCCGACGTTATAAAAGGTACCTACAACAGCCTGAGCCGTAACGTCACTATAGATGTCTCTGTCGTCGACCCGATACTCGGAAATGTTTCAAACTACCCGAACCCGTTCAGGGCGGGAAGCGAAGTCACAAATATTTCCTACCTGATGGATTCAAACCAGGATGTCACGATAAAAATATACAATCTCTTCGGCGACCTTGTTTACTCCGCATCAATGAGCGCGGGTACTGCCGGGGCATCTTCGGGAATGAACACTTTTGTATGGGACGGGAAGAATTCAAAGGGGCAGGTGGTCGGCAACGGCGGATATATCTGCGCCGTCACGACCGTTATCCAGAACTCGCAGAAGACCATGATAAGAAAGATAGCCGTGGCAAAATAAGGCAAAAGTAAAAAATAAATAGAAAAAACAGGGCGCAATAACGGCCTGTTTGATAAAAGTATAATAACGCAACGGAGGTTTTGTTGATGAAGAAAATTGCAGCTGCTATATTAATATTAAGTGCGGGGCTGGCGTCATTTGCGCTGGCCGCAGGTGATTACGGCACTCCCGGCGAATTTTTAAGCTGGGGTATCGGCGGAGAGGCCACCGGAATGGGGCGCGCTTTCACCGGGCTGGCGGATGATCCCGCCGCGATTTTATACAACCCTGCCGGGCTTGCCCAGCAGAACCCGCTCCAGATAACATTTCAGCATGTTGTTCTTTTTTATGATACTATGCTGGATTTTGCGGCGGCTACATATCCTGTTTCCGGAATGGGAACTTTTGCGGCATCATATTTGAGGCTCGGCTCAACCGGATATGATTCAAGGGATATTAATTGGATATCAAGCGGGACATTCGGCGTTGCCGATCAGGCGGTTATATTATCCTACGCCAGGGACCTGACGCCGTGGCTTTCAGGCGGTGTGAATTTAAAAATGGTCAATGAAACTGTTTTTGACGAAGCGGGCTCCGGGTTCGGGGCCGACCTCGGGTTTCTTTACACGCCGAATAATGTGATGAGCATCGGGCTCGACCTCATAAACCTGCTTTCTCCAACGGTCAAACTCGACCAGACAGCGGAATCATATCCTCTCACTATGCGCCTTGGATTTGCCTTTAAATTTCTCGGCGACAGGATAATACCGGTTCTTGACGTCCAGAAAGAATTTACCGACCAGGACCTTAAATTTATGATGGGGCTTGAGGCATTTCCCATACAGAACCTGGCGCTGCGTATGGGATATGACGAATCCGAAATTACATTCGGGGCCGGATATTTCTTTAAACCAATAAAATTCGATTATTCTCTCTCTATTCAGACGCTCGGCCTGACGCACAGAATCGACCTTACGCTGGCTTTCGGCGGATTTGACATCAACCTCAAGGCCGACCCGAATATTTTCTCGCCGGTCGGCGTGAGAAAAACCACCACCATATCGGTTTACGCAGTTACAAAATACACCATTACAGAGTGGGAACTTGACATAAATAACGAGGACGGAGACACTGTAAGGACATATTCAGGCGACGACAAACCGCCCGCGTCCATTATATGGGACGGAAAGGACGACAGGGGCCTGCCTGTATCCGACGGCGAGTATAAAGCCGTCATGAAAGTAAAAGATACGAACAACAATTCAATACAGTCGGGAACCGAAAGCATCAAGGTTTCCTCTTCCGTTCCACTGCAGGGCGGCGGATTAAAACTGGAGGAATAAAAAGCCGGATTTAAACGGCGTCAAACCCGTTACTTAATCGGCATATATATTGGTTGTTTAAATCAATTAAAAGGTGAGGACCATACATGACAAAGAAAATCAATACAGTTCTGATATTTCTTGCACTTGTAACCGCTTTTATTGCCGCGCCTTTCACGGCAAGGGCTGATGACGACAAGGAGATAACAAAGAACTGGGACATGGTGGCTGACGCTTTTAATACATCGCCTACGGCAAAGGATACAATTGACAAAATAGACAGTTTTGCCGCGAGATGGAAAGACAGCGACAGGCTTGCCGCTTCAAAGGACCTTTATTTAAAGGGTCTCATCCTTGAAAATTCAAAAAATTACCAGGCGGAATATAATGCTTATAAGGCGATACTTGACCAGTTCTCATCTTCGCCATACGCGGACAGCGCGGATTACAAGATGGGCGAGGCGCTTTATAATATGGGAAAATACAGCGACGCCATTGATTCGTGGACCGATTTCAGGTTCAAATACTCCAACAGCCTTTATCTTATGGAGGCGGTTTACGGCATATCGTTATCATACCTCAATATCAAGGAATATAAAAAAGCCGACAGGGAGCTCAATGATTTCCTGGGCAAATACTCCTATTACGCCAAGGATGACAAGATAAAGTTTATCGGCGGCCTTATTGATTACTATCTCGGACGCTATGACCAGGCCGCTTTAAAACTGTCTTCCCTGAGCACCGACGCGTCCTATTATTATTACGGCCAGAGCCTTTTAAGGGAAACACCGCCGAAATATCTGGACGCTTCAGAGGCTTTCAAAAACGTCAGCGAAGGGGATAACGCGAAAAACTCCAAATACCTTGAGAGCGCGCTTTACAACAAGGCGGAGGCTTTTTATAAGGGCGAGAATTACCAGGTAGCGGCGGACGATTATTCAAGTTTTGTTTCCACGTTCCCCGGCAGCACCCTTGCTCCATACGCTGTATTTAAAAAAGGCTCGTCCCTCTTTAAAAATAAGGATTACGCCAGGGCCGCCGAGGCGTACAAGAATGTGCTTGATACAGCCGGAGACAAAAGGGTCAAGGCATACGCGCAGTACCTCCTCGGGGAGTGCATGCTAAAACAGAATAAATTTGACGCCGCGCTGGTGGCGTACCAGAAAGTTATCGACGGCTATCCGGACATTTATGAGGCATTTTCATCGGCACAGGTCAAGGCGGGATGGTGCTATGTCAGCCTGGGACAGTACGCGAAGGCGCAGGATGTTCTGACATCATTTACCCAGAAATTTACCACACACGACAGCCTGCCTCTCGGGTATTATCTGCTGGGCAATTCATATTATTACCAGAAAAAATACGGGCCCGCGATAGATTCATACAAGTTCATACTGGACAAATTTAAATACACCCAGATTACCGAGGCGGCTTTGCTCATGGAGGAACTCTGTTATTTTGACCAGGGACAGTTTGATATACTTTCCAGTGAAGCTTCGGCGACGCTGAATATACTTTCCGACAGGTTCCAGGCACCGGATCCCAATATCAGGGCGAGGGCATATTATTATCTGGGTATAGCTTATATGAAAACGGGAGTATACGGGGTGGCGGCCAGGGCCTTCCAGGAAATTGTGGAAAAATACTATGACAGTGATATTATGACGGAAACAAGGGCAAATCTTGCATGGTGTTTCTATCAGGTTGACAATTTTAAGGGCGCTCGTACCATGGCCAATGACGTTATATCCACTGACGGCGCCGCGGCAAATGTGAAAAAAGAATGCGAACTTCTCGTGGATAACACATATTTCTCCGAGAAGAACTATGACATGGCTTCGCAGAAATACGGCGAGTTTGCCTACACACATGAAAAGGACAAGGATTTTGAAATGACCGCGGAGGCCCTTTTTCAGCAGGGCAGGGTTTTTGAGGTTCAGGAATATTATAATGACGCGATAAAATCATGGCAGGCGCTTGCATACAAGTATCCCAAATCAAAAAGGGCGGCTGAGGCCATTGACAAATATTCTGACATATACAACAAAGCAGGGCAGTACGACAAGGCCCTGGCCGGGTATCAGTCTATACTTGATAAATACCCCAAGAGCGATATTGCGGAAGACGCGATGCTTTCCATAGCGGATGTTTATTATAACTCGGATCAGGAATCAAAGGCTGTCGACCAGTACAAGAAGTTCATGACAAAATACCCCGATTCAAACAAATTGACAAGTGTTGACGAGGGTATGCAGAGGGCCTCATTCAGGAAGGCGGACAAGTCCAACGACCCGAAACTTTTAATGGAGTTCTATAACAAATATCCAAATTCCAACCTTGCGGTAAACGCCCTTTATAAGGCCGCCGAGACTTATTACACCATGAATAAATTCAAGGAAGCAATAGACGCCTTTAACAAGGTCATACAGCAGTTCCCGAACGATTCAATGGCCATAAACGCCAGTTATTACGTTGGGGCATGCTATGACGGCCTGAAACAAAGCGACGACGCCGTGGCCGCTTACAAGGCTTTCATAAAGAATTATCCCAAACACGAACTTGCTTCGGATGTTACTTTCAGGCTGGCGACCGCGGCATATATGGCAAAAAATTACGCCGACGCAATATTTTACTATGAAAAGATAATTGAAAAATATCCGGGCACCGAGTATGAGACCAACGCCATGTACAACGTCGCGCTGGCGTACGGTGAATCCGGACAGCAGGATCAGTCAATAGCCGCATATAAACGTTTTGCGAAGACCTATCCTGCCGATACCAAGTCAAAGGATATTCCTATGCAGATAGCGGGTATTTATCTCGAGTCAAAAAGATATAAGGACGCGGTGGCGGCTTATGATGAAGTTTATAAAGCTGCGAAAGACGACGCCGCAAAGGATGAGGCTCTTTACAGGGAAGGCGATATTTACAGCCAGACCGAACAGGTTGACAAAGCCATTGAAATAGACAGCCTTTTTATGAAAATGGGGCCGAAAGACAATGTGTTCAGGGTGACGGCGCTTGTCTCGCTTGCCAGCCTCTATGAACAAAAACAGGACTGGAAGGACGCCGTAAATGTATATAACGAAGTTGCGGTATCCAACGGGCCCGCAAATTATGTTGAGGGGGCAAAGCAGAGGTCAAAAGATATTCAGTCGGCATATCCGGACGCGTTTAAATCGCCTTCATCCGCTTCACCGGTAAGCGGCACTGCTGCGCCGGCGGCTGAGCCGGCAAAAACAGGAAAATAAGGACTAAAAAACAGAGACAATACTCTAAAAGGAGGTTTTCAAGTTATGGGTGGATATTCAATTGACGTAATGCAGGTTTTAAGAAGCAGCTGGATAATTGTTCTGATGCTTGTTCTTTCCGTTGTGGTTATAACAATTGCAATAGAGAGGTTCATTTATTTTCAGAAAACAAAGCTTGATTCCGACGCTTTTATGGAGAAAATAAAAGGTTTTATTGTCGACGGCTCTTACAAAGAGGCCATTGATTACGCAAAGACATTCAAGGGAAATGTAGCGGCCGTTGTGCGTTTCGGCCTTGAAAACAGGCAGTTCCCCAGGGAAGAAAATGACAAGCTCATGGAAGCAAAAAGGATGGAAGAAAGGCTTAATCTGGACAGGTACCTTGATATACTCGGTACGCTCGGAAACACCTGCCCGTTCATAGGGCTGCTCGGGACCGTTATGGGCATCATCAAGGCGTTTAAGGACCTTGCGAGTTCTGCAGGCGGCGGACCTGAAGTAGTCATGGTCGGTATAGCCGAGGCTCTTATAGCGACCGCCGCGGGACTGGCGGTAGCCATACCGTCCGTTATTATGTTTAACCTTTTTATGAAAAGAGTGAAAATAATATCGGTTGAAATGGACGCTGTTTCAAAAAAACTGCTGGTACTTCTGGCAAATTACGGGGAGGGCGCAAGTGGCAGGAAGCGCGGATGAAGATTCCGGCATAACAGACATCAATGTTACTCCGCTGGTTGATATTTCGCTGGTTCTTGTTATAATATTCATGGTGACCGCCCCCATGGTGGTGCAGTCTGGCATTACCGTGACTTCGTCAAAAGTCACGGAGTCTGCCGGAAAAGCCACCAAAAACGAGGGTGTCCAGATTAAAATAACAAGTAAATCAATACTTGTGGATAACAATAAAATTGATGAAACAAAGTTTTTTGAGATTGTAAAGCAAAAGATGGACGCAAATACGAAAAAACTTGTGATAATTACCTGTGACAATGACGCTGAACATGGCAGGCTTGTCTGGGTGCTTGACCAGTCAAAAAGGGCCGGGGCCAAGACCCTGTCCATTATGAGGGAAGACAAGGTAAAAAAGTGAGCGGTATCAAGTTTAACCAAGGAGGAACCAACGTATGAGCATGAAGGTCGGTGGCGGAGAAGACGAGCCAATAACTGATATAAATGTCACGCCGCTTGTCGATGTTTCGCTGGTGCTGGTTATCATATTTATGGTAACGACGCCTTTTATGTCACAGTCAAAACTCAACGTCACGCTTCCCAAGGCAATGACGGACGAGTCGAAGAACGAGGATCATGTGACTGTGACTATCGACAAGGACGCCAAGATTTCTGTAAACCAGACTACGATTAAAAACGACGACGAACTTTTAAAATATGTGACGACCGATCTTATGAAAACGGACCAGAAGGTAGTTATTATCAAGGCGGACGAGACCGCTAAAGAAGGCGCGGTTTCAGATGCCATGGATGTCATTAAAAAAGCGAAACCAAAGAAAATATACTTTGCCACCCAGTCCAAAAAGGGCGGCGTGAAATAAGGAGATAAAAATGTTCGCCAACGATTATGATAGGAAGGGAATAAGCCTGTCTTTGACATTTACTATCATATTACACGTAGCAATACTGCTTCTATTTTTTAATTACCAGCATAAGAAGCAGATGGAAGATTACAGCCTGACCGAGGTGCAGATGCTTCAGGAGGTGCCGGATGAGCAGAAGCCGCCCCCTGAGATAGAAAAACCGAAGAAACTTTTTGATTTTTTAAAACAGATGATACCAATAAAACAGAAAATGAGCATAGCGCTGGACCAGCCAAAGATGCTGGACCTGAAAAAGCCGGAGATGAGTATGAACAAGCCGCAGATGCTTGCGCTTGACAAGAACAAGATGGACCTGAAACCGGCTATGAAAGCAATCGATCTTGACAATGAAGTTGGAAAGACAAAGATATCACCGGCTATGGTGGAGCAGCAGAAACTAATGACAGCCCAGCAGAATAAACTCGCAAACGCGCCCCAGAGGCTTAACATTAATATGAATGCGTCAAGGAGCAGCTTCCTTCCGCAGGAGCGGCCCGCAATTTCTGTGGACGCGATGGCCAGGGGTAACGGTCTCAAGGCAATTGCGGTTAAAGTCGAACCGACACCGGCCCCTAAAAAGAAGGAAGTTGATGAGCAGGTAAATATAGCCCCGCAGAGGGGGACGCAGCTGCTTATTACAGGGCAGCTTTCCGGAAGGGGAATAATTAGAAAAACGTCTCCTCATTATCCGCGCTGGGCCGAGGAACAGGGGATTCAGGCACAGGTATCCATTGATTTTACAGTGTCGGCGGACGGCAGTGTGAAGGACAACCTTATGGTTTCAAGGACATCAGGGTATCCCGAGCTTGACGACCTGGCAAAAGAGGCACTGCAGCAGTTTATGTTCGCACCCCTGTCGTCATCCGAGGATCAGACGGGCACGGCAGTTTTTGTATATCAACTTTCGAGGTGATTGTTAAATGAAAAAGATCCTATTTTTGTCTTTAATTATGGCTTTCGCTGCCTTATCGTCCCTGTTTGCGGACGACCAGCCGGCGCAGCAGGGCAACTCATCCCAGGAAGTTGTGGTCAAGGGACAGTTGAAGGTTAAAATTGACATGGAAATGCCGGATATTCAGATAAAAACCGATACGAATAAAGTGGCCCAGTCCAGCGTGGCGACCGAGGAACAGTTTCTCTCTATCGCGCCGGAGGATGTGAAGGACATAAAAGCCAGCCTTCCGGATACAATAGACTCCGAGAGGGCACAGTATCATCCGGAATATTCTTTTCTTGAAACGCCGCCTGTATTCAGGCTTCAGCCAAAAATGCCAAAAGGCGTCGATATTGACAGATGGAATTTTAAGGTCACCGACGCAACCGGAGCAACTGTTAAACTTGACAAAGGGAACGGCAATCTTCCGGATGAATTAATATGGGACGGCTTTGACAGGGACGGCAATATATTAAAGATGGGTTCGCCTTACTGGTATGTGCTCACTTATATGGACAAGGCGGGCAATCCGGGTTCGGCAAGGCGCGAAACCCCGAAAGTTGTCAACGCCATCAGGTACCAGAGAGACAATAAAATTTACATCGAAATATCGTCAAAAGTTCTTTTTGAGGAAAAACGGCAGGACCGCCTGACGGATCCGGGAAAACAGATGCTTGAAGAGGTCCGGGATTACATGAAAATGTCAAATAATTTTCCGGTGTCGGTCAAGGTTTATTCCGAGGACAGCGGGCTCTCGGGGGACCAGATAAGGACCCTTGAAAAGCTTTTTACCGACAAGCTGAAATGCCCGAAGGAATTTTTTAAAATGGACGCGCTTCAGGACAACAGCGTGCCGAAAAATTACAGGGTAGTTTTTATTATTAACGCATAAAACCGGGGACACATATGATATATTTAAAATACAGCGGTTCAATAGAAAGCAAGGAAGCAACGGCCCGGCTTATAGATGAATTTGTCGATATTAGCAGGATTTCAGGCTGGGAATATAATATTATAAGCGAGAATTTTCAGACCATGACCGCAGGCCAGGGGCTGCAGGAAAATGGAAAATATGACACTTCGGACGACAACGATATTTCGGAAATTCAGACGCTGTCGAGCTCGGAGGTTTATCTTGAGGGAATTGTAATCCATATAAGGCCGGATGCCGACCCGGTACGGCTTACTTTTGACAGGAATGGAAAGCTTGCGACGATTTCTTTCTCTACAACGGACACGCCGGGATTCAATAAGAAACTTACCGTAAAGAAGTATGAATTTATTTATTACCCATTTATCAAGCTTTTTACGCGTGATGCGGATTATCATTCGCAGGCCGTAAAACTCCTGGATTATGTTAAAAAGAAATACATTTACGACCTTGAGGTAATGGATCCTTCCTATTACTGGGAAACCCGCGACGTCGAACAACTTAAGGTAAAACTCTGGAAAGCCGCCTTAAAACAATCTATTATTTAATTACAGTTTTTTCTGTTTTGCATCTCCCAAATTCATGTTAAACTGTCTGTGAGGTTATAATTTTACCCGGATTTTGTGGAGGCTTATATGGCAAAAAGAATTGCTGTAATGACAACCGGCGGCGATGCATGCGGAATGAACTCTGCAATAAGATCTGTGGTTCGCACCGCCATTTCGCAGGGAATTGATGTGTACGGCGTTGAAGAGGGGCTGCACGGCCTCTTAAACAACAGATTAATACCCATGGACCTTTCAAGCGTGGGAGGCATCATTAACAGGGGCGGAACAATACTGAAAACAGTAAGGTCGAAGGATTTTCACGATAAGTCAATACGTTCGACCGCTTACCTCAACCTTGAGGCTGCGAAAATAGACGGAATTGTTTCTATTGGCGGGGACGGATCGAGGAAAGGCATGTATACAATAACGAAGGAAACAGGCATTCCTTCGGTATTTGTACCGGCTTCTATTGATAATGATGTTTCCGGAACGGACATAACAATTGGTTTCGACACGGCTGTCAATGTCGCTCTTGACGCGGTTGACAAGATAAGGGATACGGCGGCTTCCCATGAACGCATATTTATTGTGGAGGTAATGGGAAGGGAGCACGGTTTTCTTGCCCTTGAAGTGGGGCTGACCGGCGGGGCGGAAATAATCCTTATTCCCGAACTAAAAGAAGAAATGAATGTTGAAAAGATGGCGAACTTACTCAATTCCGGTATAAAAAGGGGAAAAAAATCATCCATAATTGTTATGGCGGAAGGCGTCGGCCCTTCGGCCGACCTGGCTGATAAGATAGAAAAAGCAACCGGCATGGAAACACGCCTCACGGTCCTTGGTTATATACAGCGCGGCGGCACACCCACCGCTTATTCACGGAAACTCGGCCTTGTTTTCGGTTATGAGGCGGTGATGGCGCTGAAGGGATTAAAGCGCGGGGAATCGCGGATGACCGCCATTTCGTCGGGATCGGTGAAAATTCATGACACAAAAGATTTTGTCAACAGGCAGAAGAAGATTGACATGAAGCTTTATAAGATGAATTCCGTTTTTTCGCTTTAACAAAACACGGCCTAAAAAGGAGAATGTTTTGACAAAACTAAAATTTTACGGTGCGGCAAGAGAAGTGACCGGTTCAATGCATATGATTGAAAAAGACGGTTATAAACTCCTTATTGACTGCGGTATGATACAGGGGAAACGCAAGGAATCGTTTGAACGCAACAGGAACCTGCCTTTTGCCGCAAGTGATGTCAATGCCATGATCCTTACGCACGCGCACATAGACCACAGCGGGAACATACCGACTTTAATCAAGAATGGTTTCAGGGGCAGTGTTTATTCCTCATACGCGACAAAAGATCTGTGCAGATTGATGCTGCCGGATTCGGCTTATGTGCAGTTAAAAGACCTTGAATATGTAAATAAAAAGAGGCTGAAGCAGAAAAAAAAGCTTTTTGAGCCGCTTTACACGATTGAAGAAGCCGAGGCGTCTCTGGATCATTTTGTCCAGAAGAACCTGGGGGAAACAATAAAATTCCGCGATGACATTGAGGCTTTTATGCTCAATGCGGGGCACATACTTGGGTCAAATATGGCGGTGGTAAAACTGCATGAAAAAGATAGGGAAATAAAGGTGGGGTTTACAGGGGACCTCGGGCGTAAAAGCCTGCCCATACTGCTGGATCCGGACCAGATAAAGGATGTTGATTACCTTGTGATTGAATCGACGTACGGCGGCAGGGATCATAAGCCCATTGGCGCGGCATACGCCAAACTGGCGGCAGTGGTGAATGACACACATGCAAGGGGCGGCAAACTGATAATCCCGGTATTTGCCGTTGAACGCGCCCAGGAAGTGCTTTATGTCTTAAACAAGCTTTTTATTGACAAACTTATTCCGCCGATGCCGGTTTTTGTTGATTCCCCGCTGACTGTCGAGGTCACCGAGGTTTTTAAACAGCACGCCGAATGTTTTGACGATGATATGCTGAAATTTATCGCCGATAACAACAACCCTTTTCATCTTGAACTGGTGAAATACACCCAGTCTGTGGAGGAGTCAAAAGCAATAAATGACTACGACGGGCCGTGCATAATTCTCTCGGCGACCGGGATGTGCGAGGCGGGCAGGATTCTTCACCACCTGAAAAACAACATAAGCGACCCGCGCTGCACGGTATTGATAGTCGGGTTCCAGACGGCAAATACGCTGGGAAGGCGGCTGGTAGAAGGCGAAAAACAGATAAAAATATTCGGCGACCCGTATTCGGTCCAGGCCCAGGTAAAAGTTATAAATGAATTCTCCGGCCATGCGGGGCAAAAGGACCTTGTCAGATTCATCCAGTCGGCAATTAAGCTCAGCGCCGGCAGGCTTAAGAAGGTATTTCTTGTACACGGAGAGGAAAGCCAGCAGGAAGAACTAAAAATTGTCCTCCATGACGCCGGTATAATGAATGTGGAAAATCCCGCGTTCGGTGAAGAGGCAGTATTATCAGGGGAGTAAATGATAAAATTCAACCATGTTTACAAGATTTACGAAAAGGATATAAAGGCGCTTGATGATTTAAGTTTTTCCGTTGAAAAGGGTGAATTTGTTTTTTTGACAGGCCCTTCCGGCGCCGGCAAAACAACGGTATTTAACCTCCTGTACAGGGAGGATATACCCGATATGGGCACCATTCTTGTTGAAAACAGCGATATTGCGCACCTTGCACGTTCAAGGGTGCCTTATTACCGGCGCAGGATAGGATTCGTGTTCCAGGACTTTAAACTGCTTTTTGACAGGTCCATATTTGACAATATAGCGCTTCCGCTCGTCTTAACCTCGACCGCCCCGGAATTTATTTACAAAACGGTAAATGATGCCATAAAACGCATCGGCCTGGAAGGCAGGGAGGATGTGGATCCCTGGCACCTGTCCGGAGGGGAAAAACAGAAAGTGGCGCTCGCGCGGGCCGTAATATTAAATCCGCCGTTCATAATGGCGGATGAACCCACGGGAAACCTTGACGAGGAAAATGCGTGGCAGATAATGACGATGCTTGACGAACTCAACAGGGCGGGGACAACGGTCATGGTGGCTTCCCACAACAGGGATATTGTTACACGCATGGGCAAAAGGGTGATACGCCTTGAACGCGGAAAGGCTGTGGAATAATGCGCTGGCTTAAAGAGGTATTTCTGAATTTCAAAAGGACGGATTTTATGAGCCTGGTTTCGGTCGGCACCATAGCCCTTGCAATACTGGCGCTGGGCGGCTATTACCTTATAAACCAGACCCTTAACTATATTATTACAAAAGTTGAGCAAAAAGTCGAGGTCGTGGTGTTTTTGCATGACGGCTTTGACCCGCAGAAGGCCCAGCAGATGGTAAGCGACGCGAAACAGATTGACGGGGTTGACGATGTCATGTTCGTATCAAAGGCGGACGCGTACAATAATTTTATTAAAGATCCCGATATGCACGATATTATGAAAAGTTTTGACGGCAATCCGCTTCCGGATTCAATAACGGTAAAACTCAGGGATTATACAAAAGAAACCCTGGCCGGCGTGGTAAAGTTTTTTAACGCGAGGGAAGGTGTTGAGGACATCCAGTACGGCGGGGCTGAAATCGAAAACCTGATAAAAATCGTTTCGGCAATAAAACTTATTGTGGGAATTGCGGGCATTATTTTTGCCGTGGCGGCCCTGCTTGTAGTGTCCAATATCATACGCCTTACTGTTTACGCGAGAAGGCAGGATATATATATTTTCAGGATGATAGGCGCCTCCGAATCATTCATAAGGGTGCCATTTATTATCGAAGGGATTATACACGGATTCCTCGGGGGTTTTATCGGCTGGGGGCTTTTATATACAATTGTAAATGTCCTTATAAATGAAATAAGAAAACAAACAGGAATGGATTTTTCCGGTTTCTACCTTTTTACACCCGATTATTTTAATGTGCGGTTCATGCTCTCGTCGATTGCGGCCGGGAGCGGACTGGGGCTTTTCGGGGCCCTGTTTTCACAGGGGAGATTTTTTAAGTGAACATGGGTTCACTGCCTACGAGGCTTGCCGCCGCGGTATTGCTGATGGCAGTATCGGCGGGTTTTACGGCGGCGCAGCCGCAGGAGGAGATACGCGATTATAAATCCCATCTTGAACGGACCAAAAGCGAGCTTGATTCCGTTAAACAGCAGATACAGGCGGAAAGGCTTAACCTTAACAGGGAAAAATACAGGGAAAAGGCCACTACAAAATATATCCAGCAGCTTGAGCAGGAAATAAGCCTGACCCATAAGGAACTTAATGTATATGCCAACAATATAACAGTGCTTGAATCCGGTATCGGCGATCTTGACGCGCGCATAACGTCAACCGAGGCGGCGCGTAAAGCGGCTGAATCGGCTGTAATGGCGGTTTTGCGCAGCCAGTATGAAAAGACGGATAATGAATACATAAGGGTGCTCTTTAAATCATCAAACCTTTCAGACTTTGTCAGAAGGTATAAATTTATCAAGATACTTTCGGGTAAAAGCGCGGAGCTTGTGGACCAGTACAGGATAATGCTGGAACAGCTTAAAAACGACAGGGAAACCCTTTCAGGCTATAAAACCGAGCTGTATTCGGTCAAGTCGTCAAAAGAGCAGGAATGGAAAAATTACAGGAATGAAACCTGGGAAAAAAGGGCCCTGCTTAAAAATATTCAGTCAAACATCAAGGAAAAAAACAGGATGCTGGCCGAACTTGAAGTGTCGGCGGGGAAACTTACGAAATTCATAGAAAGCCTTAAGGCCACGGCCGAACTTACAAACAAGCAGGCGCAGGAGGCTTTCAGGGACAGCCGTGGAAAATTTCCCTGGCCGGTGGATGCAGCCACAATACTGGCCGGTTTTGGAAAATTCCGCCATCCAAAGTTTAAAACCATAGTTGTGAACCGTGGCATAGACCTTGGCGTAAAAAGCGGGTCGCCTGTTTACAGCGTCCTCGGCGGCGTCGTCAGGTATGCGGACTGGTTCGAGGGTTACGGAAAAATGATAGTAATTGACCATGGAGCCGGTTATTTTACCATATACGGCCATCTTTCGGAAATTAGCGCGGCTGTAAACCAGAAAGTCGGGGTAAGGCAGAAGATAGGAGAGTCGGGTGATACCGAGTCTTTTTTCGGGGACGAACTGTATTTTGAAATGCGCAGGAAAGGCGAACCGGTAAACCCGCTGTTATATCTCAGGAAGAAGTAATCACCTTTTGACCTTTAAAAAAGCGTAAAACCCCAGTCCGATAAATACAAAATTGGCGATCCACGCCGCTATAAAAGGCGGAAGTATGCCGACTTTGCCGAGCGACAGGCCGATTGTTACAAAACCCATGTAAAAGAAGGCGAATAATATTGTCAATAAAAATCCGAGCATGACATTTACAAGGGAGCGCGACGTTGGAAGGATGAACGGGATGGAAATTCCCAGCAGCGCGAGTATAAAACTCGAGAAGGGGAAAGCCAGCTTCAGGTTAAAATTGGTTTCTTCTTCATTGGCGTTAAAACCGCTTCCTTTTAAAACCCTGATCAGGTCGTTGAGCCTGAAAATGTTTACGGTGAGAGTGTCCTCTATTGATTTTCTTTTGACAATAAAATCAGCGGGAGAATCATTAACCTGCAGGTCATAGGTATCGAATTTTTTTATGCCGGCTATTTTTGATGATTTGAAAAGGCGTAAGACAACATTTTTCAGCACCCATTTGTCCTTTGCCCACGTCCCCGTGCTTGCGTCCATGCGCTCAAGAAGGTTGAAGTTCTTGTCTATTTTCAATATGCAGACGCCTTTCATGACGCCCAGAAAACCGTCAAAATACTTGATATAAAAAACCCTTCCCCCGCTTGAAAGCTTCGCTATATCGCTGCGGATATCATTATTTGCTCCGCCGCTTTTTTCTATGACCACGTCTTTGATATAGGTGGCACGCTCATAGGCGGCGGAAACGACGGTTTCGTTTAAAACGATTATGCAAACGCTCATTACAAGGGCCAGACCTAAAACGGGTTTGGCAATGTCGTTAAAATTTATACCCGCGGATTTGATGGCCGAAAGCTCGCTGTGGCGGTTCAACTGTGAAAAAACGTAAAGTATGGACAGCAAAATGGCAAAAGGCGACCCTTCAGACGCCAGAAAAGGCAGTTTGAAAATAAAATATTCGGCTATGTACATGAGGGGCGGTTTGAACCGCTGCATGTTGGTTATTTCATCCACGAAATTGGAAATAAGAATGAAAAGGACAATCGCCGAAAGTATAATGATGAAAATCTTCAGTATTTCGCTGATTATATAACGGTAAAGAATTTTCATAAATGTCGCCTTTTTTTAAGCATTGGCTGAAACAGCATGTAGCCAAAAATTATAAGCCCGCACAGCGCAAGAAAAATATTCGGCATCCATACGGCTATAAAATAATTCATATGGCCGTTATATCCGTAATTCTGCCCGATTGACAAAAGGATATAATAAATGAATATAAGGACCAGGGACAGGGCGCTGCCCATAAGGCGCCCGCCTTTTTTTGTCATAAGACCCATCGGGATACCAGCGATTGCAAAGGCAATAACCGCAAAAGGTATGGAAAGTTTCTTTTCAAGTTCTATATAGAGCCAGTTCCTGTCCTGCCGGCTGTCTTTGCCTTTTTTAATCTCCGCAATGAGCTCTCCTGCCGTCATTTCACGCGTGCTTTTGAGGTCGTCAGGGGATGATTTTGAACGCAGAATGCCCTGAATGTCGAGGTCGACATAATTTGTCCTGTAAAATATCTGGTTTAATTCGTCGGGGTTGGTATATGAAGCCACCTGAATCATGCCGTTCTGTAGTTTTAACGCCATACGCATGCTTTTTTCGTCGGAAATAAGCTGGCCTTCACGGGACATTATTACCTTCGCCGGCTGGTTGATGTCGCCTGAATTTTTTACGAAAACTATGATGTCCTTTAATTTGTCGTTTTTAAGGTCCTTGCCTCCGATGTAAAAGATGTAATTGTCAAAATCGTTTATAAAGGTGTGCTCCTGGATGACTATAGAGGCCCGCTTTTTTACTATATCAAAATAAAGTTTTTTATATTCCAGGTTTGCGGCCGGCAGGGTATAGTTGTTGAACAGTACCATACCAACTGTGACAATAAGCGCCAGATAAACAGCCGGCATTGTTATCGATTTGATAGAAATACCGGAAGCCTGCATGCCGTAAAATTCGTTATCCTGGACCAGCCTGGAATAGGTCAGAAGTATGCCCACAAGGAAAGCCATTGGAACTGTCACGGCTACTGTCGATGGCAAAAGCAAAAAAAGCAGTTCAATTACGGTAAAAAGAGAAATGCCGTATTTTATCACAAGGTCGCTCATCACAAACAGGGAGTTCATAATGAGCAAAAATGTAAAAATGAAAAAGGCCGCGACAGACACCAGCGTGACTTCTTTTATGATGTAGCGGTCAATTATCTTAAACATGTTATTTGAGCCCTTTCATTATGCAGGCTAAAGATTTTTTATACCCGTATTTGGTTGGAACCGACAGTTCTGTTGAAACCCCGGTGGAAGAGAAAAACTTTGACATCTCGTCGATTTCCCACGGTTCGTTATAGACAAATACGCAGGAACCGCCGCGGTATTTTTCGTAGCCTTTCCAGAACCTGTAATTCTTGTTTGATTCGTGGTTTATCAAAATATAAAATTCCGGCTGCCCTGGCATATAAAAGCTCAGAAGGCTAGCCGTCTGGTAATGGCGCGTGGCCCAGAAAAATGCTCCCCTGTCAGGAAATCCGGCATAATC